>JASHTK010000138.1 GCA_030040575.1 Gammaproteobacteria bacterium | reverse complement strand
TGAGCGAGGACGATGCGCGCGCCATCCTCGCCGCCGCCTTTTGACTCGCCCGCGGCTTCGGTGCCGGCCGCCGGCCGTCAGGCTGCCGCCGCCCGCGGACCGGTGAGCGGCGCCACGTCGAACACCGCGACGGTGCAGCCGACGGCGAAGATCGGGATCGGCGCGTAGAACCACAGCGCGCCCGTGCTCCCCTCCGTGCAGCCCGAGAGCGCGACGAAGGTCCGGATCTCGAATCCGCCCTGTCCCGCCTCGCGATAGGTGTCCTCATCCGTGTAGGCGAGGAGCTCCTCGCGGCGGCCGGCGAGGAATTTCTCGAGGAAGGCGCGGTCCCACGCCTCGTTGATCTTGCCGGAGTCGGGCGTCGCGGGCCAATGCGAGATGCCCCCCGTCGAGAGGACCGCGATGCGCTCCGGCGCCCGGTCGCACGCGCGGCGCAGCGCGCGGCCGAAGGCCCAGCAGCGTGCGAGCGGAATGAGCGGCGGTCCCTGGCAGTTGATGTTCACGGGGACCACCGGCAGATCGAATCGAGGCGTGAGGAAGTGCAGCGGGACCATGATGCCGTGATCGAACTTCCACTCCTCGGCGTAGGCGAGGTCCACATCGCGCATCATCTCGGTGATCAGGCGCTCGGAGAGCTCCCGGGCGCCGGGGATCCTCACGCGCTCGATGCGCAGCCACGCCTCATCCTCGATCGGGCCCTCGTAGGAGCCGGCCATGCCGACGCAGAGCGAGGGCATGTTGTTCATGAAGAAGTTGGCGAAATGCTCCGCGGCGATCACGACGAGCGCATCGGGCCGCGCCGCCTCGAGCGCCCGGCGCATCCGATCGAGGCTCGCGTAGAAGCCATCGCGCAGGGCGGGGTCGGCCCGGTGCGCGCGCCCGGTGATGCCGGGCGCGTGGCTGCAGGCGCCGGCGAACACGAGGCTCATCGGGTCTCGCTCGCTCTTTTGTACAGGCCCGCCCGCACCGGACCGTGGCGCCGCTCGCCCTGGCGCATCGCCTCGAGGTAGGCGTCCCACTCGAACCCGCGGAGCGCCGCGTAGTGCATGAGGAGCTGCCCGTTGACGCCCATGACGTAGAGCAGCCCGATATCCGGCTCGCGAACGGCGCGGCGCTCCTCCGCGGTGAGCTCGAAGGCCTCGAGCAGGGCATCGAAGTCCTCCTCGTACCGCTTGCGCACGGCGGGGTCCCGATTGAGCTGGTAGATCAGTTTCTGCACGTGGTACAGACTCATGACCTGCGCGCCTCGCCGCGCGCGCCACGCTTGTCGGCGCCGTCTGCGCTGCCGGTCCCGCGGCCGCTGCGACGTCCGCGAGAGTTGCGCGCGGCTGGCTGCCCGTCATAGGGGTCCCGGGCGCGCCGCTCGGCGGGCGCCCGCGCGACGCAGTCCTCGAGCTGCCCGAGCAGCTCGAGCAGCTGCCGCAAGCGCTCCGAGCCGAAGCGATCCTCGATGGCTCGGTAGATGCGCTCCGATGCCGGAGCGTGCGCGGCGATGAGCTCGAGGCCGCCGCGCGTCACCACGACGACGGCGCGGCGCATGTCCGAGGCCACGGGACGTCGCGCGACGAGGCCACGCGCCTCGAGGTCCGGGAGGATGCGCGAGAGGCTCGGCGGACGCAGGCAGGTCTGCGAGGCGAGCTCGGTGATCTCGAGCCCCGCACGACCGGCGAGCGCCCGCAGGATGCGCCACTGCTGCTCGGTGACGCCGTGGTCACGGAGCCCGGGCCGGAAGCGGCGCATCACCGACTCGCGTGCCCTGAGCAGCGCCATCGGCAGGGAGCTCGAGAAGGCGCGGAGCGGCCACGGCGCGCGCGTCAGGCGGCCGGCCGCAGCGGTCCCCACCGGCGCCTCAGGGCACATCGTCCACCACGGTGTTGCGCAGCGTCCCCACCCGGGAGACTTCCACCTCGACGACATCCCCGGGGCGCAGGTACCGCGGCGGATCGAAGCGCGCGCCCGCCCCGCTCGGCGTCCCCGAGAAGATCACATCTCCCGGCTCGAGCGTGCAGAACATCGAGAGGTAGGCGATGAGGTCCGGAATCGGAAAGAGCATGCGATCGCTCGTGTCGTCCTGGCGCAGCTCGCCGTTCACCCGGGTGGCGACGCGCAGCGGCGCCGCGCCGATCTCCTCGCAGGTCGCCACCCAGGGGCCGATCGACCCGGAGCGGTCGAAATTCTTGCCCTGCGTCACGTTGAACTTCGCGTGCCGGAGCCAGTCGCGGACCGAGCCCTCGTTGCCGCAGGTGTAGCCGAAGACGTGGGCGAGCGCCTGCGCTGGGGCAATCCGCCGTCCGCCCCGGCCGATGAGGACGACGATCTCCCCCTCGTAGTCGAGCTGCTCGGACTCGCGCGGCCGCACGATCGGCTCGCCGTCGGCGCAGAGCGAGGTGTGCGTGCGCATGAAGACGCTCGGGTACTTCGGCCGCTCGCTGCCGTCGCGGTACTCCTCGTTGCGGTCGGGGTAGTTCACCCCGATGCAGAAGTAGCGGGTGCGGTCGGCGGGCTTGAGGATCCTCACCTCGCTCAACGCGTAGTCGGGCGCGGCTTCGCGTGCGAGCGCGAGAGCCGGCGCGTGCGGATCGCCGGGCGCGCACCGCTGCGCTTCGGAGCGAATGAAGCTGTCGAGATCGGTCGCGCCCGAGCGAAGCCTCGCGCCGAGGTCGACCACACCGCCGTCCACCAGGGCGCCGAAGGACTGCCGGCCGCCGGCCGAGAAGTTGAGCAGCCTCACGCGGGCCGTCCCGGCGCGGCCGCGGCGCCCGGCTCGAGCAGGCGCGCGCGCGCGAGCACCTCATCGAGGCGCCGCTCGAGCTCCGCCGTGGCCGGCATCATGGGCAGGCGATGCTCGTTCCGCTCGAGGAGCCCCAAGCGCCTCATCATGTATTTGATCGGGATGGGGTTGGTGTCGAAGAACACCGACTGATTGAGCTCGAAGAGCCGCTGGTGCAGAGCGCGTGCGCGCGCGAGGTCGTTGCGCCAGACCGCCTCGCAGAGGTCCGCGAGGATCCGCGGCTGAAGATTGCCGACGGCGTTCATGAGCCCGCAGGCCCCGACCGCCATCATCGGGAAGCTGAGATCCTCGAGCCCGACGAAGACCTTGAAACCCGGGCCGAGCGCCGCGAGCGACTCGGAGACCAGAGCGAGATCGTTGACGGCGTGCTTCATGCCGACGAAGGTCGGGGAGCGCTCCTTGAGCTCGCGCAGCGTGTCGATCGTGACGCTCACCGCCGCGCGGCCCGGGATGTGGTACACCATCCACGGCAGCGGCGCGATCGATGCGAGCGCGAGATAGTACGCGACGAGGCCGCGCTGCGGCGGCCTGATGAAGTAGGGCGTCACGATGAGCAGCGCATCGGCGCCCACGCGCGCCGCGTGCTCGGTGAGGCGCCTGCTGTCGGCGAGCGACTGGCTGCCCGTCGCCGCCACCACCGGCACGCGCCCGGCCGCCGCCTGCACGGCGACCTCGACGAGACGATTGCGCTCCTCGACGCTGAGCGTCGAGGGCTCGGCAGTCGTGCCGTTGACGAGGATGCCGTGCGTGCCGTTCTCGATCTGGAACGACACGAGCCGCGCGTACGCGTCGTAGTCCACCTCGCCGTCCCGAAACGGCGTGACGAGGGGCGGCATCGAGCCTTTCAAGCGGTCGGGACGATCGGTCATGTTCGCTCGCTCACCCGCGCTCACCCGCGCTCACCCGCCGAGCCTCGGCACGCGGTGCGTGCCGTGCGCGAGGCAGATGTTCTTCGTCTCCATGTAGAACTCGAAGCTGTAGTCTCCCCCGTCGCGCCCGATCCCGCTCGCCTTGACTCCGCCGAACGGGGTCGGCAGATGGCGGTTGTTCTCGGAGTTGACCCAGACCATGCCTGCCTCGACACCGTGCGCCATGCGCAGCGCGCGGCCGGCGCTCTCCGTCCAGATGTACGCGGTGAGTCCGTAGCGCACGTCGTTCGCGATGCGGAGCGCATCCGCCTCGTCGTCGAACGGCAGGACGGTGAGCACGGGGCCGAAGATCTCCTCCTGCGCGATGCGCATGGAGCTGCGCGCGCCCGTGAGCAGCGTCGGCTCGACGTAGTGCCCCGCAAGGCCCTCGACGCGCCGCCCACCGCAGCGGATCTCGGCACCCTCGTCGCGCGCGACTTGGAGGTAGCCGAGCACCTTCTCGAGGTGACGGGCGTGGATGAGCGGCCCGACTTCGGTCGCCGGGTCGAGGGGATGCCCGACCTTCAAGCGCCGCATGCGCCCGGCGATGCGCTCGATGAACTCATCGTGGATCGAGCGCTGCAGGAGCAGCCGGCTCGAGGAGGTGCAGCGCTCGCCGTTCAGGCTGTAGATCATGAACACCACGGCGTCGAGCGCGCGGTCGAGGTCGGCATCCGCGAACACGATGACCGGATTCTTGCCCCCGAGCTCGAGATGCACGCGCTTCAGCGTCGGGGCGCCCTGGCTCATGATGAGGCTTCCGGTGCGCGACTCGCCGATGAAGGCGGTGGCGCGAATGTCGGGGTGCTCGGTGAGCGCCCGGCCGGTCCGCTCGCCGATGCCGTTCACGAGATTGATGACGCCCGGCGGCACGCCGGCCTCGGTCACGATCTCGGCGAGAAGCATCGCCGTGAGCGGACTCCACTCGGCGGGCTTGTGTACGACCGTGCATCCCGCCGCGAGCGCGGGGGCGATCTTCCACGTCGAGAGCATGAACGGTGTGTTCCAGGGCGTGATCACCGCCACCGGTCCGAGCGGCTCGCGCACCGTGTAGTTCAAGTGCTCGGCCGCAGGCAGCGCGAGACCGTCCGCGGCGTCCGGCGCTCGGTCGGCGAAGAAGCGGAAATTCTCCGCGCCCCGCTCCGCGGCCTTGCTCATGAAGCGCAGGGCCTGGCCGGTGTCGAGGCACTCGATGAGCGCGATCTCCTCGCTGCGCGCCTCGATGAGGTCGGCGACGCGGTGCAGGAGCGCACGCCGCGTCTTGCCGTCCGACTTGCGCCAGCCAGCGAATGCCGTCTTGGCCGCCCGCGCCGCGGCATCGACGTCCGCGTCGCTTCCGCCGACGACCTTGCAGAGCGGGCTGCCATCGATCGGCGAGAGATTCTCGAAGACCTCGGTGCTTGCGCCACGCTCGTCGCGTCCGTTGATGTAGTGGCCGAGCGGGGCGCCGCGGAAACGCTCGAGAAAGCCCTTCGCCTTCTCGATGTTGCGCTGCAGGGCCTCGCTCATCTTCAGGAGCTCAGGCGCGCGCGGCCGGACCGGCCTGCCGCCGCTTCACGTATTCGTGCAGATTGTTCTTCTTGAGGCTCAACTGCGGGTCGAGCTCCTGCATCTCGACGGAGAGCCCGAGCGGCATGCTCTCGAAGAGGGCGGCGAGCTCGCCGCAGGCCGCCTCGAAGATCCGCTCGCAGGCCGCGCGGCGGGTGGCCGGATCGCGCCCATGGCCGACGCGAATGGACAGATGCACGAAGGCGTTATCCGGATGCCCGTCCGCGATGCGGTACGACTCGCTCTCGTAGGCGCGGGTGCGCATGCCGCCGATCGGAAAGATCCCGGTCGCGAGCGCGGCCTGGTGCACCGCCTCGATGAGCCGCGGCAGATCGAGCCGGCCTCTGAGGTTCGAGGAGTGCTCTATCACGATGTGCGCCACGGCGGCTCCGGAGCGGAGGTACTTAACATCGCAACTATCTCACGGCGAGCGAGAGGCGACAAGGGCCGCGGCCGCGAGCGCGCGCGGCGCCCGAGCTTGACCGCGCGGGGACGGCGGGCAATGCTGCGGCCGATCGAACCGCGGGGAGGAGTCAAGTCATGGCGACGAGCGGCAAGGTCGCGATCGTCACGGGCGCGGGCAGCGGCATCGGCCGGGCGGTCTCGCTCGCGCTGCTCGCGGACGGCTACCGGGTGGCGCTCGCGGGCCGCCACCGCCAGACCCTCGAGCAGACGGCGGCCGAGGCCGGCCCGGCGGCGGGCAACGCGCTCGCCGTGGCGGCCGACGTGACGGAGCCGGCTTCCGTCCACGCGTTGTTCACACGGACCGTGGAGGCGTTCGGCCGACTCGACGTGCTCTTCAACAACGCCGGCGTGAGCGCCCCGGCCGTGCCGCTCGAGGATCTGCCCTACGCGCAGTGGGCCAACGTCGTCGCGACGAACCTCACCGGCGCCTTCCTCTGCACCCAGGAGGCGTTCCGGATCATGAAGAGCCAGCGGCCCCGCGGCGGGCGCATCATCAACAACGGCTCGATCTCGGCGCACTCGCCCCGGCCCCATTCGGCGGCGTACACGGCGAGCAAGCACGGGATCACGGGCCTCACGAAGTCCACGGCCCTCGACGGCCGGGAGCATGACATCGCCTGCGGACAGATCGACATCGGCAACGCCCGCACGGAGCTCGCCGCGCAGCTCTCCGCGAAGTCGCAGTCACCCGAGCCGCTGATGGACGTGAAGTACGTGGCGAGCGCGATGCTGCAGATGGCGAATCTGCCCCTCGATACGAACGTGCTGTTCATGACGATCATGGCGACCAAGATGCCCTACGTCGGACGCGGGTGAGCCGCGGCGGCACTTTCGGGGGCGTCGCGCTATAGTGTGCGGCGCAACGAGCCGCCCCGGCCGCGCTCGGTGCGTGACTGCTCGGGCGCGCCGCCCGCGCTCGAGCCCGACGGTCGCGCCCGCGGGCGGGCCGCGAGAGAGGACATCATGCTGACGCTGTACCACTGGGAGCCGAACGCCAACTCCGGCAAGCCGATGCTCGCCCTGGCGGAGAAGGGCGTCGAGTACGAGAGCCACTACCTCGACCTGCTCAACTTCGATCAGCACAAGCCCGAGTACTTGCGGATCAACCCGGACGGCACGATTCCCGCGCTGGTGCACGAGGAGAAGATCCTCACCGAGTCGACGCCGATGATGGAGTACATCGACGAGCGCTTCGAGGGTCCGCCGCTGCGGCCGACGGACCCGAAGGAGCGCTGGCGCATGCGCTGGTGGATGCGCTTCTTCGACTCCTACTTCGCCCCGTCGCTCAGCATGATCGGGTGGAGCGTCTTCGTCGGGCCGGCGGTGAGGAACCGCGACCGCGCCGAGCTCGAGGCGGCGATCGAGCGCATTCCGCTCGAGTCCCGCCGCATCGCCTGGCGCAAGGCGATGTTCAACGAGTTCTCGCAGGCCGAGCTCGCCGAGTCGCGCCGGCGCGCCGCCTTCGGCACCGACGTGCTCGAGCGGCACCTGACGACCCATCCGTGGATCGCGGGAAGCAGCTTCTCGCTCGGCGACATCAACGGCTTCAACCTCGGCTATGCCTTGCCCCTGTCGCAGCCGGACCGCTGCAACGACGAGAAGACGCCGCACATCCTCGAATGGCTGCGCAAGATCTACGAGCGGCCGGCGACCCAGGCGACCTGGGCGAAGGGCCGCACGCAGATGGCCTCGCGGGTGAGCGTGCTGCAGCGCAAGTCCTGAATCGAGAGCGCACATGCTAGAGCTGTACCACTCCGAGCCGAACATCTACTCCTTGAAGCCGCTCATCGCCCTCAACGAGGCGGGCGCGCCCTACACGAGCCGCTACTTCGATCCGACGAGCTTCGAGCAGCACTCCGAGGGCTTTCCGCGGAACGTGGAGTCGGGGCTGCACCTCGAGCGCGAAGGGCCGATCCTCGTGGACGGCGCGACGGTGCTCAGCAGCTCGTTCTTCATCCTCGAGTACATCGCGGAGGCTTTCCCCGCCGCCAACCTGCTGCCCGGCGATGCGTACGAGCACTACCGCGCGCGGGCCTGGGGGCAGTTCACCGCCCTGCAGCTGTCCCCGGGGGTGTGCGCTCTCGGATGCGCGCGGTATCTGGCGCCCGTCCTCAAGTCGCGCGATCCGAATCAGCTGAAGGCGCGACTCGAGCGGATCGAGCCCGCGGAGCGCCGCGCGGCGTGGGTGGCCGTCATCGACGGCAGCTACGATGAGAAGACGCTCGCCGGGGTGCGCGAGCGGCTCGCGATGCCCGTCCGGCGCTTCGAGAGCGCGCTCGCACGCACGAGCTGGCTCGCCGGGTCCGCCTACTCCGTCGCGGACATCGACGCGTTCGCGATGCTGAGCCCGCTCCCGGATCTCGCCCCGGAGCTGGTGAGCGCGAGCGTGACGCCGCGGATCGTGCAGTTCTTGCATCGCATGCGCGAGCGGCCGGCCGTGCAGCAAGCGCTCGCCGTCGCGCGGACCGCACGACCTCAGGAGGCGTTCGTCCCGGGCGCCGAGCCCTCGCGCTGGGGTTAGCCGTCCTCAGCCGGCTGGAGCCGAGCGCCCCCGGACCCGCTCGCCGGTCAGATCGAAGCGGGATTGGCCGGGAGGAGCGATGAGCATCGAGGCCCACCCGTCTTGGGCCTTCGGTGGGTACCACAGGAGAGTCCGCTCGTCGAGCCGCGCGAGCGCCCGCGAGCCGTCCCACGCGATGCCGTCCGAGAGGGAGAAGGTGTCGAAGGGGCCGAACGCGGAGGACGCGAGGCCGGCGTTGCTCTCGAAGTAGATCACCACGGCCTCGAGGGATTCGGCCCGGGAGAACTCGGCGTCGGTGAGCCGCCAGCGCTTGAGGTACGTGGCGATCGGCTCGTTGGACGGGCCGCGGCAGAGCATGCCGCC
Organism: Gammaproteobacteria bacterium; assembly: GCA_030040575.1. Classification (GTDB taxonomy): domain Bacteria; phylum Pseudomonadota; class Gammaproteobacteria; order Steroidobacterales; family Steroidobacteraceae; genus JASHUC01. Next base: position 7,144 of record JASHTK010000138.1, on the reverse strand, counting down.
GATCAGGCGGAAGAACGCGCCGGGCTCGATGCTCTCCGCCGCGCCCTCGCCGGGGCTGTAGAAGCGTAGCCGCAGCAATCGAGACTCAGGCGGTCGCCTGTGCCGAGCGAAAGAAGTTACCCGAGCGGATCCTCACCAGAGCGTTCGCGGGGTCGAAGTGGACCCCGAGCGGGTCGCCCCCCTTCGCCACGACCTCGATCTGCTGCATCAACATGCGCCGCTGCATCATCACGCCGCGGTCGCTCGTCGCGAGATGCTCCTCCGAGTGCAGCGAGATCGGTCCCTGGCCGAACTGCGCCTCGTAGTCGCCCGGCGTGCGCTGATGCTCCTCGAAGGTCATCTCGCCCCAACTCTTGCCGTTGAGCCGTATGCCGCGGAAGCTCAGGGTCTCGGGGATCTTGCTCACCATCGCCTGCACGTAGTGGCTGTCGTCCACCGGCACGACCCAGGAGACACCGTCCGAGGCGCCGGGCTTCAACTGGATGTCGGGCACGCTCATGATGTTCGGCAGCAGCCAGGAGGAGATCCGATCGACCTCCTGGCCGTTGTCGAGCTTGCGGATGGCCGTGTAGCACACGCCGTGCTCGGTCTGGAAGAAATCGACCTTCGGCATCAAAGCGAACTGCGGCGCGAACTGCACCACGCTGAACGTGGAGTGCAGCACCTGCACGTGGAAGGGATCCATCACGTTGTCGTTCATGTGCAGCCAGCTGTAGGGCACCACCTCGAGGCTCTCATCCCCGGTCGCCCCGAACCCGCCGAAGCTGTACCACATCTTCTCGCCGGGCCCTAAGGTCTCGAGATTGTCGTAGCGCGGCAGCACCGGCTTTCTCTCGGGGGGACCGAGATAGGCGAAGAGCAGGCCGTAGCGCTCCTCGAGGGGATACCACGGCTGGCGCGCCGCATCGCGGTGGCGGCCGCCGTCCGGCTCGCAGGGCTGCTCGAGGCAGCGCCCCTCCGCATCGAACAGCCAGCCGTGATAGCAGCAGCGAAGGCCGCGGTCCTCGGTGCGTCCGTAGAGGAGCGAGGTCCCGCGATGCATGCAGCGCGGATAGAGCAGCCCGGGGCGCCCCGATCGGTCGCGGAACAGCACGAGATTCTCCCCGAGGATGCGCACCGCCTGCGGCAGGTCCTTGAGCCTTGCGGAGAGCCCGACGGGCTGCCAGTAGCGGCGCATCAACTCGCCGAGCGGCTTGCCCGGACCGACCTCCGTCAGGAGCCTGTTCGGATGCTGAGCCGGGCGGCCGTAGGCACTCCCGTCGCGCGCGGGTGGGTGGGTCTCCGAATCGCTCATGGCTGTCCCTCTGCAGGCGCCGGGGCGGCGATCAGCGGCGAGATTGTACCGAATCGACCCGGATGGCAACCGCTCGCCCCGACGCTCGGTGGCGACGCTCAGGCCATTGCCCCAGGGGCCCGGTCGTGTCATAAAAGGCCGCACGCACGGCAGCCGGCGGGGTGCCGCCCGGCGCGGAGGTGGGGCGCGAATGCGAGTGTTGAAAGGGGTGCGGGGAAGCGTCGCGTGCGCGGCCATCACCGGGGCCGGCGTGCTCGCCGCGGGCCATCCGGCCTCGGCGCATCATTCGTTCGCGCTGTTCGACCACGTCAATCGAGTCACCGTGACCGGGACGGTCGTCAAGCTCGACTGGACCAATCCTCACGTCTACATCCACCTCGCCGTTGCCGACGGGGCGGCGAGCAAGCCGTATACCGTCGAGTGCGCGAGCCCGAACGTGCTGACGCGCGTCGGGTGGAAGTACGGCGACATCAAGGCGGGGGACCGGGTCACGCTGCTCGTGAACCCCTTGCGGAACGGCAAGCCGGGCGGGATGCTCGAGAGGGCGATGCTCACGGACGGCCGCACGCTGAGCGACGGCAACCCCCCGGGGGGCGTCTTTCCGCTGCAGCGGCAGCGCGAGTGAGGAGGCCGATCGATGCGCCCGCAAGCCCCTCTTGCCCCCCGAGGATTCGTCCGGCGTCTTGCGGTAGCCGCGGTCGCCGGCGCGCTCGCAACACTGCTCGCGACGCTGCCCGGCGAGGCCTACGAGTCGCACCTGCAGGGCGCCGACATCACGGGTGCCTGGGTCCGCTACGGCGGGTTCTCGCGCCGCGGCGTCGATCCGCGTTATGCGGCGCCGCCGCCCGGCAGGATGGTGCTCAGGCCGCAGTACGCGAAGGCCTACGATACCAAGACCAAGGAGGAGGAGGCCGCCGCCGCGCGCGGCGAGCCGATCGCGGACCCGGGCGTCGACTGCCTGCCCTACGGAATGCCGGAGATGATGTCCGCGATCTATCCGCTCGAGATCCTGCAGACCCCGGGCCAGGTGACGATCATCGCGGAGGCCTTCAGCCAAGTGAGGCGCATCTTCCTCGATGTGCCCCAGGCGAAGATCGAGGAGGTTCCGCCCGGCTACTACGGGCACTCGGTCGGGCACTGGGAGGGCGACACCCTGGTGGTGGACACGATCGGCATCAAGCCCTCGGTCCTCGGCCACGACGAGATGCCCCACAGCGAGCGGCTGCGCATCACCGAGCGCATTCGCCTCGTCGCGCCCGACATCCTTCACGATGAGATTACCGTGGAGGACCCGGTGACGCTCGTCGAGCCGTGGACGTTCACCTTCGCCTACCGGCGCGATCCGCACTACCAGTTGCAAGAATACGTGTGCGAGAACAATCACGAGTACATCGACGCGAACGGCGTGCAGCACGTGCGGCTGCAAGACGAGATGCCGCAGTGAGGCCGCCCGCCGCCCGCGCCTGCCATTTGCAAGGAGTCGAGACATGAACGCCGTCGTCAAATCCGAGCTCGAGTCCCGCACCGCGGGGTTCCTCTCGAGGACCCACAAGCTGTTCATCAATAACGAATGGGTCGAGCCGCAGTCCGGCGAGACGATCGAGGTCACCAACCCGGCGACGGGCAAAGTGTTCGCGAGGGCCGCCGCCGCAGGTGCGGCCGACGTCGACCGCGCTGTGCGCGCCGCGCGCGCCGCGTTCGAGAGCGGTCCCTGGCCGAGCATGCCGCCCGTCGAGCGGGCGCAGCTCATCTGGAGGCTCGCCGATGCGGTCGAGGCCGCGGCGGACGAGATCGGCTACGTCCTGAGCCTCGACAACGGCATGCCGATGATGATGGCCAAGTTCGCCGGCGCGCTCGGCACCGCGCGCAACCTGCGCTACATGGCCGGCTGGTGCGGCAAAATCGACGGGGCCGTGCCGACGCTCGCCGAGCCCAACAAGCTCGCCTACACGCTCAAGGAGCCGGTCGGCGTGGTGGGCGCCATCACGCCGTGGAACTTTCCGTTCGCGATGGAGGCCGACAAGGTCGGCCAGGCGATGGCCTCCGGATGCACGCTTGTGCTGAAGCCCGCCGAGCTCACCCCGCTCGGGGCGATCCTGCTCGGCCGGCTCGTGGAGGAGGCGGGAATCCCTCCGGGCGTCATCAACATCGTGACCGGATACGGAGACCCGGCCGGCAAGGCGCTCGTCGAGCATCCGGACGTGGACAAGATCACCTTCACGGGGTCCACCGCGACGGGCAAGTGGATCGTGCAGGCGGCGGCCGCGACGCTCAAGCGCGTGACGCTCGAGCTCGGGGGCAAGTCGCCGACCTTCATCTTCCCGGATGCGGATCTCGAGCGGGCCATTCCCGGCGCCGCGATGGCGGTGTTCGCGAACGCCGGACAGATCTGCGTCGCGGGCTCGCGCCTGTACGTCCACAAGAAGGTGTTCGACCACGTCGTCGAGGGCGTGAGCGGGATGGCGAAGCGGCTGAAGGTCGGTCCCGGGCTCGAGCCCGAGAGTCAAATGGGCCCGCTCATCTCCCAGCGGCAGCTCGATCGGGTGACCGGCTACATCGAGTCCGGCAAGACCGAGGGCGCTCAGGTGGTGGTCGGGGGCGAGCGGCGCGCGGGCGAGGGCTACTTCCTCGCGCCCACCGTGCTCGCGCAGACCGATCGCAGCATGAAAGTCATGCGCGAGGAGATCTTCGGTCCCGTCGTGTGCGCCATGCCGATCGACGAGGAGGATCTCGATCGGATCGCGAAGGTCGCGAACGACACGACCTACGGGCTCTCCGCCTACATCTGGAGCCGCGACGTGAGCACGGTTCACAAGCTCGCGCGCAAGATCAAGGCCGGCACGATCCAGGTGAACGGCGGCGTCGGGCTCGATCCGGCCGTGCCGTTCGGCGGCTACAAGCAGTCCGGGTGGGGCCGGGAGCGCGGCCGTGACGGGATCGAGAGCCTGACGGAGACCAAGGCGATCGGTCTCTCGCTGTAGTCCGCCCGGATGCGGAGGATCGGCTTCGTCGGCATCGGCAACATGGGTTGGCCGATGGCCGCGAACATCGTGAAGAGCGGCCGTTACGCCGTCACGGTCCACGACCAGGACGCGGACCGCAGCGCTCGGTTCGCGCGGGAGCACGGATGCGCCGTGGCCGGCGCGCTCGCCGACCTTGCGCCCTCGGAGGCGGTCGTCACCATGCTGCCGACCGGCCGCGACGTGCGCGAGGTGATGCTGAAGCCAGGCGGACTCGCCGCGAGCCTCAACCGGGGCGCGCTCCTCATCGACATGAGCTCCTCGGACCCCGTCGGCACGCGGGAGCTCGGCCCGCTGCTCGCCGTGCGCGGCCTCACGCTGATCGATGCGCCGGTCTCGGGTGCGGTGCCGCGTGCCCGCTCGGGCACGCTCGCCATCATGATCGGCTGCGACGCGGGCGATGCCGTACCGCGAGTGAAGCCCCTGCTCGCGACCATGGGCGACCGGCTCTTCGAGGTGGGCGGGCTCGGCTCGGGCCATGCCACGAAGGCGCTCAACAACTTCGTGGCTGCCGCGGGCTACGCGGCGGTGTCCGAGGCGCTGCTCATCGCCCAGCGCTTCGGTCTCGGGCCGGCGACTCTCATCGACGTGCTCAACGCCTCGACCGGACGCAGCTTCATCACGGAGGCCGTCATGAAGGAGCAGGTCATCGAGGGCCGCCACGCGAGCGGGTTCGCGCTCGGCCTGCTCGCGAAGGATGTGAAGATCGCGGCGGACCTCGGCGGCGCCGTGCGGCTCGACGCGCCGCTCACGCGGCTCGTGAGCGAGCGCTGGCTGCTGGCCCGGGACCGCCTCGGCGCCGCGCGCGACAACACGGAGGCGATCCTCGCCTGGGACCACGACCTGCCGGGCGAGTCGCCCGAGCGCTGACTAGCCGAGCGACCGCCCGGCGGCGCTCGCCCGAATGCTCAAGTCCCGCGCCATCTGGATGGCATCCTCGAGCCCCTGGTAGTAGCCGGCCACCCGGCCGGTCTCCTCGAATCCGCGGACCCGGTAGAACGCGCGCGCTCCCGCGTTCGCCGCGCGCAGCTCGAGCCGAATCACGAACGTTCCGGCGACGACGGCGCTCGCCTCGAGCCAGCCGAGCAGCGCGCCGCCGATGCCGCGGCGCTGGGCCCGAGAGTCCACGGCGAGCAGATTGAGGTGCGCGGTGCTGTCGCCGAACTGCATGATGGCAAAGCCGAGCAGCGCGCCCGAGCGCTTGGCGGTGAGAACGAGGCAATCCTCGTGGCGGATGTGCCGGATGACGCGCTCCGCGGGCCACGAGGGCGTGAGCCCCGCCTCGATGAGCCTCGAGGACATCCCCGCGATGGCCGGCGCGTCGGCCGTCCGGGCGAGCTCGAGACGCGGATCGACGATGTCCACCGGCCAAGAGTCCGCTCGCGGCGGCCGGCCGTCAACTCGTCTAGAATCCGCCGGATGCAAGCCACCCCAGGGGACTCAGTGCGAGGCACCCTCCAGGCGCGGGGCCGCCCGGAGGTGAGCATCGTCGTTCCGGTGTTCAACGAGGAGGCCTCGCTCCCGGCGCTGTTCGCCCGGCTCTACGGCACGCTCGATCGGCTCGGCGCCCCCTACGAGTGCGTGTTCGTCGACGACGGGAGCCGCGACCGCTCGGCCGCGCTGCTGCGCGGCCAGCAGCAAGCCCGGCCGGCCGAGACGCGCGTCGTGCTCTTCCAGAGGAACTTCGGCCAGCATGCCGCGATCCTCGCCGGGTTCGAGTACGCCGCGGGCGAGATCATCGTCACGCTCGATGCGGACCTGCAGAACCCGCCCGAGGAGATCCCGCGCCTCATCGAGACGGCGCGCGCCGGCCACGACTACGTCGGCACCATTCGCCGCGGCCGCCAGGACCACTGGGCGCGCCGCTGGATGTCGAGGGCGATCAACATCGTCCGCGACCGCACGACGCAGATCCGGCTCGCCGATCAGGGCTGCATGCTGCGCGCGTACTCGCGCGCCGTGGTCGAGGCCGTCAACGCGTCCCCCGAGGTCAACACCTTCATCCCGGCGCTCGCCTATCTCTACGCACGCGACCCCGCGGAGATCGAGGTCGCGCACGAGCCGCGCCGCGCTGGGGAGTCGAAGTACTCGCTCTACAAGCTCGTCCGGCTCAACTTCGACCTGATCACGGGCTTCACGGCGATGCCGCTGCAGCTGTTCTCCATGCTCGGCATGGCGGTCTCCGCGATCGCGGGCGTCTTCGTCGCGTATCTCGCGCTGCGCCGCCTCATCGTCGGTCCCGAGGTGCAGGGCCTGTTCACGCTGTTCGGCATCAACTTCTTCCTCGTGGGCCTCGCCTTGTTCGGGATCGGACTCATCGGGGAGTACGTCGGGCGCATCTACGAGCAGGTGCGGGGCCGCCCGCGCTACCTCATCGCGGCGGTGCTCGACAGCACGGAGGCGCGCAAGCCCGAGCGGGAGACCGCGCGCGCCGCCGAGCCCGCGCGGGCGCCCGGCCGGGAGGCGGCGCGAGAGGCCTCGGATGTCTGAGGCTCCGCGTGTTTAGAGCGGTCGTCTGCGCCTACAGCGAGGTGGGCTTCCGCGGCTTGCAGGCGCTGCTCGACGGGGGGGTGGATGTGCCCCTCGTCTTCACCCACCAGGGCTCGCCCGCCGAGCGGCCGTGGTTCGGCAGTGTCGCGCGCCTCGCCGCAGAGCGAGGCCTCGAGGTGACGACCGCGAGCCCCGGCGGCGAGGAGTGGGCACGGCGCATCGAGGCGCTCGCGCCCGATTACCTGCTCTCGCTTTACTACCGATCCTTGCTCGCGGAGCGGCTGCTCGCCGCGGCGCGCTGGGGAGCGCTCAACCTGCACGGCTCGCTGCTGCCGAAGTA
>JASHTK010000137.1 GCA_030040575.1 Gammaproteobacteria bacterium | reverse complement strand
TGACGGACCGCTCGGAGGGCCTCGGCTACGCCGGCGGATCGCTCCTGCTGTTCGCGCTGCTCCTGTTCGCATTCGGGCTGTGGTACTGGAGCGAGGGCACGCTCAGGGTCGCCTCGGTGACCTCGTGGCGGCCCGAGGCGTTCTACTGGGCGACGATCCTCATTTCCCAGACGCTCGGTACGGCGCTCGGGGACTGGGCGGCGGACAGCGGCGGGCTCGGCTTCGCGGGCGGGGTCATGGCCTTCGGAACGGCCATCGCACTGCTCGCCCTCGCCTATTTCACGACGCGCACCTCGCACACCCTGCTCTTCTGGAGCGCCTTCGTGCTCACGCGGCCGCTCGGCGCCACGCTCGGCGATCTGCTCGATAAGCCGCACGGCGAAGGCGGCTTTGGCTTATCCCGCTACGCCGCCTCGGCCGTGCTTCTGGTTGTGATCATTGCGCTCGTGAGGATCCTGCCGCAGCGGGCGGACGGGCACTCGGCGGCGAGCGCGAGCCGCCAGAGTGGACCCATCTGAGGCGCGTGAACGGCCGATGCGACCTCCATCCGGCCTCGTTCCCCGCAATCGGCGCATCGCCGGTGCTCGCTCCCTCATTCCGCTTTGCCTCGCCATCGGCTCCCACGCGTGGGCGGATGCCGGGCCGCCGTTCCTCACCAACGACCCGGGCACGCCGGGCAATGCGAACTGGGAGATCAACCTCTCCTCGGCCGAGACCGTGTCGCGCGATGCGGGCGTCTACCAGCTGCCGCAGATCGATCTGAACTACGGGGTCGGGGACCGCGTGCAGCTCACCGCGGAGGCGCCGTATGTGCTCGCCGCTGCCGGCGACGGCCCGACCGAGTCCGGGTGGGGCAATGCTTTCCTCGGAGTGAAATGGCGCTTCCTCGATCAGGGAGACTCGGGCTGGCAGGTGTCCACCTTTCCCCAGTACGAGACCGGCCTGTCGCTCGCCGATCAATCCCGCGGCCTCGGCGCACCCGGTCCCCGGCTGCTGCTGCCCCTCGAGGTCGCGCACGCTCTCGGTCCGTTCTCGGTGAACCTCGAGGCGGGTACGTTCGTCCCGTTTCGCGGGCCGAGTGAGCGGATCGTGGGTCTGGTCGTCGGCCGCGCGGTGGGCCCGCGGCTCGAATGGGACGTCGAGCTCTACGATGACCGGGCGCGCGAGGAGCCCTCGCCACAGACGACGCTCGATGTGGGGGGGCGTTACGAGCTGCGCCCCGGCATCCTGGCGCTGTTCATGGCGGGTCGCGGCCTCGGCGGCCTCGGTGAGGAGCGACCGCAGTTCATGGGGTTCCTAGGGGTCCAGATCCTGTTGAGCGACTATGGTCGCCGCTGGCGCACACAGCCCTGAAGAGCCGTCCCGGGCTCGCGGTCGCTCGCGCACTCGTGCGGCGCTCGCCTTGGGGTCGCCTGCGCGGGTGCGCTCGGAAACAGCTGCCTCGAGACCGCCAGTCCGACCAGCGCCCCGATCAGCTGAGCGACGATGAAGCCGGGCACATCCTGCGGACGGATGCCGGCGAAGCTATCCGAAAGCGATCGGGCGAGGGTGATCGCTGGATTGGCGAACGCCGTGGATGCGGTGAACCAGTACGCCGCACCGATCCAGCCGGCGACCATCCAGGGCGCATCCTCGGCTCTGCGGTGACCCATGACGACGAGGAGGAGCCCGCAGGTGGCGACCGCCTCGGCGAGCCACTGCGAGACGCCCGTGCGGGCGTGCAGCGAGCTCTCCAGCAGGGCGCGCCCGAACATCGCATGCGCGAGGACGGCGCCCGCGCAGCAGCCGACGATCTGGACGATTCCGTAGGACAGGAACGCGCCCCAGGTCATCTTGCGGCGCAGCGCCTGCACGAGCGAGATGGCCGGATTGAGGTGCGCTCCGCTCACCGGCCCGAAGAGTGCGATGAGCACGGCGAGCACCGCGACGGTCGCTGCCGTATTGGCGAGCAAGGCGACGGCGAGATTCCCCGCCGCAAGCCGCTCGCCCATGATCCCGGAGCCGATCACCGTCGCCGACAAGAGGAGCGACCCGATCCCTTCCGCCGCGAGCGATCGCGGCATGCTCACCGGATCTCCTCGGCCGGGCGGGCCTTCCCGATGGCGTCCAAGCGTTCCTGCAGCTTGATGCGATCGAGCGCGGCAAGAGGCAGGCTCGTGAAGACTTTGATGCGGTGATCGAGCAGCCGGAATGCTTCGCGGAAGGCCATCCACTTTTCCGTGTCGGCGCCCTCGACAGCAGCCGGGTCGGGCACACCCCAGTGCGCCGTCATCGGTTGACCGGGCCAGTAGGGACAGACCTCCCCAGCCGCGTGGTCACAGACGGTGAAGACGAAATCGAGTGGCGGCGCACCGGGCGCCGCGAACTCATCCCAGCTCTTGCTGCGCAGGCCCGCCGTCGGGAGATTCATGCGCTTCAGCAGCTCGAGGGCGATCGGGTCCACCGATCCTCGCGGGTGGCTGCCCGCGCTGAAGCCGCGGAATCGCCCGCGACCCCATTGGTTCAACAGAGCCTCGGCCAGGATGCTGCGGGCGGAATTACCGGTGCACAGAAAGAGCACACGGTAGAGGCCGTCAGGCATGCCTTGAGCGCCGCGGCGCGCAGCTCGCGCCCCCGCAGCAGTTCTCGGTCAGGAACCCGAGGAGCGAGCTCATCCGCTCGTAGTCGGCCGAGTAGTAGATGAACCGGCCCTGCTGGCGGGCGAGAATAAGAGCGGCGTGACTCAGCGCCTTCAGGTGAAACGACAGCGTGTTCGGCGGGATCCGCAGCCGCGCGGCGATCTCGGTCGCCGCGATGCCCGCCGGGCCCGCTTGCACGAGCAGCCGGTATGCCTGCAGGCGGGTGTCCTGCGCGAGCGCCGCGAGGGCCCCGACCACGTCCGATAATTCCATATATCCAGAATCACAGAATTAATTCAGCATGTCAACCCGACCGCCTACAGGCCTGAGAGAAGCCGATCAGAGCACGCCGGGCACGAGCGCCCGGACGCGCTGCGCGTAGGCGTCGTAGGCAGCACCGAACTGCTCACGCATAAAGCCCTCCTCCACCTTGATCCGGTGAACGATGGCGATGAGCGCGAGCGCCGTGCCGAGCACGCCACGCCACTGGCCGATCGCGAGTGCCGTTCCCACAAAGGCGAGCATCAGGCCGGAGTAGATCGGATGGCGGACCCACGCGTACGGACCCCCGGTGACCAGCTCGTGATCGGCCTTAATGGTCGCGAACATGCCACTCCAGTTGCGCCCGAGATAGATCCGCGCCCACACGGTGAACAGCAGGCCGAGCAAGGTCAACACGGCGCCGAGCGCCGCCCAGAATGGCCACTGCGAAAGAGGCACGAAGCGCCCCGTGAGTCCAGGCAGCGGAATGAGCGGACCCCAGAACAGCAGGCCGAAGGCGCACCACAGCAAGACCATGTTCAGCAGACGCGAGGGCGCGGCCTGGCGACGGACCGTGGCCTTCACGTTGATCGCGAACACCCACCACGCAATCACCCAGGCCAGCCAGACCGTGGGGAAAAAGGCATGATAGAACTGATCGGATCCCATGTGCGCCTCCACGAGGTCACACCCGCGTGATGGTTGCCCCAGTGTACCTCCGGAACGATCGCGATGGCTTCCGCAGATCCTGCGAAGGCGTGCCTGGGGAGTTGACGTTGAGTCGAGCGAAATCCTTCTCGTCGAGCGCTCCGATCCTCGCTCCCACGCGCTCGCGCCGGATCGTCACTGGTTTGTCGGCCATGATTTGCGAGCGTGTCCGCAAGCCATTCTTCTCGCTGGGCTCGACGGTGACTCGGAAGTCCACCGCATCCACGCTGTCGGAGGTCATCTGGCAGACGATCACCGAAGCGTGCTCTGGGGGCAGAGCGCCGGTCTCAACCACCACCGCTGGGCGCGGCTTCGCGTAGTCGCCCGACGATGCGACCGTGACGACATCGCCCCGCTTCACGGGGTATCGAATTCCGAGACGGCCTCGATCCATCGCATTGCCTCACGCTCTGCGAGTTGATCCAAGCCGGCGACCTGCTTGGCGACGCGGCGCAAAACGGCCCTCGAGCGGGGATCGGGCACCACCAGGCGCGACTCGCGCAGCCCCTGTGCGCGGCG
>JASHTK010000136.1 GCA_030040575.1 Gammaproteobacteria bacterium | reverse complement strand
TCGCGCGCCCGCGACTGCGGCACGAGGACCCGGGTGAGCGAGAAGCACACCTGCCCGGTGATCGGCATCGAGAACGGCACGAGGCTCTGCAGCACCTTGCCCACGTCGGCATCCTCCAGCACGAGAGCGGCGGACTTGCCGCCGAGCTCGAAGCTCGTGCGGGCGAGCCGTCCGGCGCACACCTCGGCGATGTGCCTGCCCGCGGCAGTGCTTCCGGTGAAACTCACCTTGTCGATTCCCGGGTGGCGCACGAGGTAGTCGCCGACTTCGCGTCCGGCCGGGACGAGGTTGAAGACTCCGGCCGGGAGCCCCGCGGACTCGATGCACTCGGCGAGGACGTGCGCATCGAGCGGGGTTTCCGGGGAGGGCTTCGACACGATGGTGCAGCCGGCGGCGAGGGCCGGGGCGACCTTGTAGCAGAGGAGCACGAGCGGCGCGTTCCACGGCGTGATGGCGGCGACGACGCCCACCGGCTCCTTGACGATGCGCACGAGCCCGTTGTCGTCGCGCCGACGCTCATCGACGATCGGGTAGGACTGGATGAGCTTGCCGTAGTACTCGAACAGCTCCGGAGCCTGCGAGACGGCGTACCGCGTGAGGCCGATCGGTGCACCGACCTGGGCTGTCCACAGCTCGGCGAGCTCGGGCAACCGCGCCCGCAGCGCATCGGCGACCTTGATGAGGGCGCGGCCCCGCTCCGCAGGCGTCAGGCGCGGCCAGGGGCCGTTGTCGAACGCCTCGCGGGCAGCGGCAACGGCGCGGTCGACATCCCGCTCCGAAGCCTCCGGCACCGTGATGAGGACCTGCTCCGTGACGGGCGAGATCACAGAGAGCGTCCGCTCCCCGCGCGCCCGGACCCACTCGCCCCCGATGAACAGCGCCTGCGGCGACTTGAGCGCCGCGCGGGCGGTCGTCCACTCTGCACTTGCCATCTCGCTCTCCTCGCCGGCATCGAGCCCGTGCCACTCTAGACGGCCCAAGCGGCTCGCGGCAAGCTGTGCCGAGGGCGCGCGGGACGGCATCCGGGGAGGGGGCGGGAACCTGATCGATGAGGGGAGCGAGATGAGTCACGGGGTGGGGCTCGGCGCGCGGCGTGAAGGCCTCGCCGTGCGGCGGTGGTCGACGCAGGACGTGGAGCCGCACCAGGCGCTCGCGTACTGGCGCGACTCGGTTTGCCAGGCGATCCTCGAGCTCGGGGTCGAGTGCCCTGCGGGGGAGCGATTCCAAGCCCGGCTCGAGCAGTGCGTCCTCGGCCCGGCGCAGCTCAATCTGGTCCACGCGACGGCGCAGCAGGTCGCTCGCACGCGCCGGGCGATCGCGCGCAGCCCGCAGGCGGCATTCCACCTGCTGCAGCTGCGTGCCGGGCACTGCGAGCTCGAGCACCGCGGTCGGTCGGCCGTGATGCATGCCGGTGATTGCGTGCTCGTCGACAGCACCGAGCCGCACACCGTGCGATGTCCGGTCCCGACGCGCTGCCTGCTGGTGCAGTTTCCCCGGCCGTGGCTGCTCGCGTGGCTCCCGGCGCCCGAGTCGGTCGCCGGCCGGGTGCTGCGCCCGCGGAGCGGATGGTCGTTCGCCCTCTCTGCCGCCATCGCCAATCTGCGCCCGGAGGAGGTGGAGGGCCTGTCGCTGCCGCGCGGTGTCCTCGCGGAGCAGGTCGCCGCGCTGCTCGCGCTCGCCGCCGGCCGCACGGCTCCGCTGCCGACGCGCCGCGACGAGCTGCGCGCACGGCTCATGCGAGCGCTGCACGATCGCTATCACGAGCCCGGCCTCTCGCCGGCCGCGGTGGCGCTCGCTCTCGGGATCTCCAAGCGCTACCTCCATTTCTTGTTCGCGACCCTGGGCACGACCTTCGGCGGGGAGCTGCTGCGCATCCGGCTCGAGCGCGCGCGTCGGGTGCTCATCGACGAGCGCTTCGGGGAGGTGCCGATCGGGGAGATCGCCGCGCGGTGCGGGTTCGCCGAGCCGAGCCACTTCGCCCGCTGCTACCGCCGGCGCTTCGGCTCGGCTCCGGCGGCCTATCGCAGCGCGCGGCGCCGGGGCTGGAGTCCTCTTGCGCCGTAGGGCGCGCCAGAGGACGATCCGCGCTCCATCGTCACCTCACCCGCCAGTCGAAAGGGATCCCTCCAGTGAAGCGTAGCCAAGACCGCATCCTCACCACCCACGTCGGCAGCCTGCCGCGCCCGCAACCGCTGCTCGACCGGGCGAGCTACCGCACGGGGCCGCCGAAGGATCCGGAGGAGTACGCGCGGCTCGTGCGCGCTGCGGTCGCCGAGATCGTGAAGGAGCAGGCCGCGGTCGGCCTCGACATCATCAACGACGGGGAGTTCGGCAAGGACAGCTGGGCGAACTACATCTTGAGGCGCATCACCGGGTTCGAGGTCCGGGAGCAGGAGCTGCGGCCGCTCGAGTGGCTCGGGCGCGACGGCGTGCGCTTCGCCGAGTTCATCGCCGAGGAGATGCCGCACGTGCTCACGGGCACGCCGACCGAAGCCTGCGTCGCCCCGATCACCTACCCCGACACGCACGCGATCGATCAAGCGGTCGAGCACCTGACGAGCGCGCTGCGCGCGGTTCGGGTCGTCGAGGCGTTCATGACCGCGGTCGCTCCGGCGAGCACCGCCTACGACGGCATCAACGAGTTCTACCCGACCGAGCAGGATTATGTCTTCGCGATCGCCGACGCGCTGCATACCGAGTACGCAGCGATCCACCGGGCCGGGCTTCTCGTTCAGGTGGACGACGCCGTGCTCGCGAACATGTACGACGCGCTCACCCAGCAGAGCCCGCGGCGCTACCGCGAGTGGGCGGAGCTGCGCGTCGAGGCGCTGAACCGCGCGCTCGTCGGCATCCCCGAGGACCGCGTTCGCTATCACGTGTGCTTCGGCAGCTGGCACGTTCCGCACCTCTCGGACGCGCCGCTCGAGGACATCGTGGACCTGATCTTGAAGGTGCGGGCTGGTGCCTATTCGATCGAGGCCGCCAATCCCCGGCACGAGCACGAGTGGCGGGTGTGGGAGAAGGTGAAGCTGCCGCCCGGGAAGATCCTGATCCCGGGCGTGATCACCCATCACATCGTCACGGTCGAGCACCCGCGAGTCGTCGCCGACCGGATCGTGCGCTTCGCGCAGCTCGTCGGCCGCGAGAACGTCATTGCCGGGACCGACTGCGGCTTCGCGCAGGTCGATGTGATCCGGCGCGTCCACCCGAAGATCATGTGGGCGAAGTTCGAGTCGCTCGTCGAGGGCGCGCGGATCGCGACCCGGGAGCTGTGGGGCCGCTGAGCCCGCGGGTCGCTGCGTAGCGGCCGGGCGGCGCTGGAGCCGGATGACGCGGATGAAGACGAGCACCGATCGAATCCTCACGACCCACGTCGGGAGTCTTCCCCGCTCGCGCGCCGTCACCGACGTGCTCTTCGCGCGCGAGCGGGGCGAGCAGACCGACGTTGCGGCCGGCGCCGCGGTGATCGCGGCGGCCGTCGAGCAAATCGTCCAGCGCCAGGCCGAAGTCGGGATCGACGTCGTGAGCGACGGCGAGATGAGCAAGATCAGCTACGCGACGTACATCAAGGATCGGATCACGGGATTCGACGGGGACACCCCTCGAGAGCCGGGCCAGGATCTCGTCGAGTTCCCGGGCCTGCTCAAGAAGCTCGCGGAGAGCGGCGCGACCGCGAAGTACCGCCGGCCCCGATGCGTCGGACCGGTCGCGGTGAAGGACTCGGCGCCGCTTGCGACGGACATCGCGAACCTCATGTCGGCGCTCGCCGCCGCGCGCCGGGCGGGCGACGGCGCCGGTGATCGGGTCGGCGCGCGTCCGCTCGAGGCCTTCATGAACGCGGCATCGCCCGGCGTCATCGCCCTGTTTCAGCCGAACGACTACTACCGGACCCAGGACGAGTACCTCGAGGCGGTGGCCGAGGCGATGCGCCCGGAGTACGAGGGGATCGTCGCCGCGGGCCTGCTCCTGCAGATCGATGCGCCGGACCTCGGCATGGGGCGGCACACGATGTACAGGAACCGGAGCACGGAGGAGTACCTCGCTCTTGCGGCGCGGCACGTCGAGGTGCTGAACCATGCGCTGCGGGCCGTGCCGGCAGAGCGTGCCCGGATGCACATCTGCTGGGGCAATTACGAGGGCCCGCACCATCACGACATCCCGCTCGAGCGGCTGTTGCCCATCGTCGCGAAGGCGAAACCCCAGGCGCTGCTATTCGAGGCGGCCAATCCCCGCCACGCGCACGAGTGGGCGGTGTTCCGGGAGGTGCGGGTTGCCGAGGAGAAGATCCTCGTGCCGGGCGTCGTCGGCACCACGAGCAACTACGTGGAGCACCCCCTGCTCATCGCCGAGCGGCTGTGCCGCTTCGCGGACGTGGTCGGCGCACAACGCCTGATCGCCGGAACGGACTGCGGCTTCGGCACGTTCGCGGGCTTCGGGCCCGTCGAGCCGGATGTCGCGTTCATGAAGCTCGCCGCCCTCGCGGAGGGCGCGGCTCGCGCGAGCGAGCGGTTGTGGAGGCGCAGGGGCTGATCGGGCCGGGCGCGCCGGCGGTATGATGGACGGGGAGGGCGGAAGATCACCGGAGGCTCCTCATGGCGACCGCACTGAAGCTACCGAGCCGGCTGCACCACACGGCCTACGTCGCGCGCAACCTCGAGGCGACGCGGCAGTTCTACGAGGAGGTGATCGGGCTGCCGCTCATCGCGACGTGGTGCGAGAGCGATGAGCTGTTCGGGGCGGTGCGCACCTACTGTCACTGCTTCTTCGGGCTGGCGGACGGCGGTGCGCTCGCCTTCTTCCAATTCGCCGAGGGCGGGGATCAGACGCTCTTCGGCCCGAGGATGCCCGAGACCCCGTTTCATCACATCGCGCTGAAGGTGGACCGCGAGACCCAGCAGGGGATCGAGCGGCGGCTCGAGGCGGCCGGCTACAAGCCCCCGCGGACGTACGTCCTCGAGCACGGGTACTGCCGCTCCGTGTACGTGACCGACCCCGACGGGATGATCTGCGAGTTCACCCTCGATGATCCGCGGGTCGAGGCGATCAATCGCGAGCAGGTCGGCAAGGCGCACGCGGAGCTGCGCCGGTGGCTCGCGGGCGATCACACCTCGAACAACACCTATCGCTAGCGCGGCGCCGCAGAGCGTTGCGCCTTGAGGCGCTTCGCCTTGCACTTTAGTCCGCGCGCCGCTCGTGGCCGTGCGGTAGCCTCCCCGCGTTCTGACGGGACCGGCGGTGTGGCGTGCAAGCCACCGGGGGGGCAGCGCGCGCGGCTTGGCGTGCGCCCGCCTGTGCCGCCGAGCCGTCCGACTCACGTCAGCTATGGCAGTCTGCAGGGGGATAGCATGACGATTTTCACGCGAACGAGAACGAACGGGGCCGCGGACGGTCGAGGCCTTTCAGCGGGCCCGGCCATGTTGGTTTCTTGCCTACTCGCGTTCGGCGCCACCTGCGCCTTCGCGCAGCAGGACCAGACCTCGCAGCCGACCTCTCAGGACCAGTCTCAAAGCCAGTCGCAGAGCTCCTCGGAGCAGACGGGCGGGCTGCAGGAGGTCGTCGTCACCGCGCAACGGCGCGAGCAGAACGTGCAGAACGTGCCGATCTCCGTGACGGCCTTCACCACGCAGGAGCTGCAGCAGAACAACGTCACCAACATCCACGACCTCTCCGAGATGACGCCGGGCGTCAATCTCGACCAGGGCTCGCCCTTCTCGGGCGATACCTCGGTTCTCTCGGCCTCGATCCGCGGCATCGGCCAGGACGACTTCGCCTTCAATCTGAACCCGGGCGTCGGGGTGTATCTCGATGGCGTGTACCTCGCCCGCACGATCGGCGCGAATCAGAACCTGCTCGACGTGGACCGCATCGAGATCCTCGAGGGACCGCAGGGCACGCTCTTCGGCGCGAACACCATCGGCGGCGCGATCAACATCGTCACCCACAACCCCGGGGACGAGTATCGATTCACCGCCGTCGCGCAGGGCGGCAGCTACGACCAGCGCAACTTCGCCTTCACGGCCGACCTGCCGATCATCAGCCACACGCTGCT
>JASHTK010000135.1 GCA_030040575.1 Gammaproteobacteria bacterium | reverse complement strand
GGCGCCCGTCGAGCGGATCGCCTCCTCGATGAGCGAGGAGACCTCCGCGTCGGTGAGCTGGGCGGGGAGGTAGCTCCTCACGACGTCGAGCTCGGCCGTCTCCTTGGCGACGAGGTCGCCGCGGCCGCCGGTTTGAAACTGCGCGATGGACTCCCGCCGCTGCTTGATCATCTTCTCGAGCACGGCGATCACCTGGGCGTCGTCGAGCGTCACGCGCTCGTCCACCTCGCGCTGCTTGACCGCGGCGAGGATGAGCCGAATGGCGGAGAGCCGCGCGCGCTCCCCGGACCGCATCGCGGCCTTCATGTCCTCCGAAATGCGATCTTTGAGACTCATGCGGGGAGGGTCAACGCTGGGAGCGGAGCATGCCGTCGCGGGAGACGCGCTTCATGTGGCGCTTGATGGCCGCGGCCTTCTTGCGTTTCCGTTCCTGAGTGGGCTTCTCGTAGAATTCGCGCCGGCGCAGCTCGGTGAGGATGCCCGCCTTCTCGCAGGCGCGCTTGAAACGCCGCAGGGCAGCGTCGAAATACTCGTTCTCGCGAACACGGACGCTCGGCATTGAAACCTCAAGCCATTGATTTGGCTCTAGTTTGCGGACGGCCCTGACGGGACGGGCCCGGGATTCTAAATAGCCCCGATGGAAAAGGCAAAGCCCTGGCGAGTCCTCGCCATCGAGTCCTCGTGCGATGAGAGCGCGGCGGCCGTGCTCGATGAGCACCGCGGCCTGCTCGCGCATCGGCTCTTCACCCAGATCGCGCTGCACCGGCGCTACGGCGGGGTGGTGCCGGAGCTCGCCTCGCGCGATCACGTGCGGCGACTTCTGCCGCTCGTGCGGGGCGTGCTCCACGAGTCGCAAAGCGGCCCGCGGGAGCTGCGGGGCGTCGCCTACACGGCCGGACCCGGCCTCGCCGGCGCGCTGCTCACCGGCGCGGC
Organism: Gammaproteobacteria bacterium; assembly: GCA_030040575.1. Taxonomy (GTDB): domain Bacteria; phylum Pseudomonadota; class Gammaproteobacteria; order Steroidobacterales; family Steroidobacteraceae; genus JASHUC01. The sequence goes on along the minus strand of JASHTK010000135.1, from coordinate 3,051 downwards.
TCTCGCGCGCAGCCTCGCCTACGCCTGGGGGGTGCCGGCGGTCGGGGTGCACCACCTCGAAGGCCATCTGCTCGCGACGCGGCTCGAGGCCGAGCCGCCGCCGTTCCCGCACGTCGCGCTGCTCGTCTCCGGAGGGCATACCCTGCTCGCCGAGGTGCTCGCCGTCGGCCGCTACCGCGTGCTCGGTGAGACGCGCGACGATGCGGCGGGCGAGGCGTTCGACAAGACGGCGAAGCTGCTCGGACTGCCGTATCCCGGCGGCCCGGAGCTCGCCCGCCTCGCCGACGAGGGCCATGCCGGCGCATTGAAGTTTCCCCGTCCCATGCTCGACCGGCCGGGGCTCGAGTTCAGCTTCTCGGGCCTGAAGACGGCCGTGCTGCACGCCGTGCGGGACCGGACGCTGAGCGAGGCTTCGCGGCGGGACGTGGCGTGCGCGGTGCAGGAGGCGATCGTCGAGACGCTCGTCGCGAAGGCCCTGCGGGCCCTCGAGGCGACCGGGCTCGAGGTGCTCGTCGTCTGCGGGGGCGTCGCCGCAAACCGCCTGCTGCGCGAGCGGCTCGCTCGGGAGGTCCACGCGCGCGGCGGCCGGGTGCACTACCCGCGGCTCGAGCTCTGTACGGACAACGCCGCGATGATCGCCGTCGCCGGACTCGCGCGCTTGCGAGCCGGCGAGCAGGATGACCTCGGGATCCGCGCGCGGGCACAATGGCCGCTCGAATCACTGCGGCCGATCGAGCCATGACCCTCTCCCGTTCCGGCGACTCCCTGTTTCTGCGCGGGCTCAGCATCGAGTGCATCATCGGATTCATCGAGTGGGAGCGCCGCATCAAGCAGACGGTCGTCATCGACCTGGAGCTGCCCGTCGACTGCCGCGGCGCGGCGCTCGCGGACGAGGTGGCGCACACGCTCGACTACAAGAGGCTCGCCAAGCGGGTGATCGCCTTCGTCGAGGCCTCCGAGTTCAGGCTCGTCGAGACGCTCGCGCACCGCACGGCGCTCCTCGTTCTCGAGGAGTTCGGCGTGGAATGGGTGCGTCTCACGCTCAACAAGCCCGGAGCGATTCGCAGCTCCCGCGACGTGGGCGTCACGATCGAGCGCACGCGAGCCGACCTCGCCTCGAAGGGGCCGCAGTGATGCCGCAGGTGTACGTCGCCGCCGGGAGCAACGTCGAGCCGGAGCGCCACCTCGCGCTCGCCGCGGCCGAGCTCGAGCGCGTCTTCGGCCCCGTGCGCTTCTCGCCCTGGTACCGCAACAAGGCGGTCGGGTTCGAGGGCGCCGATTTCATCAACTTCGTCGTCGGGTTCGAGACGGCGCTGCCGGTCCGCGCAGTGCTCGCACGGTTGCAGGCGATCGAGGCGCAGTGCGGCCGGCCGCGGGATGCCCCGAAGTGGGCGCCCCGCACGATGGATCTCGACATCCTGCTCTACGGCGATCGGGTGTGCGAGGAGCCGGGACTCACGCTGCCGCGGCCGGACCTCCTCAAGCGGCCCTACATGCTCGGACCGCTCGCGGACCTCGCCCCTGAGCTCGCGCATCCGACGGCGGGCGCGACCATCGGCGAGCTGTGGCAGCGATTCGACCGAGCGGCGCACCGCCTCGTGCGGATGGAGCCCGCGCTCACCAGCCGACACTGCGACCGCCGTCCACCGCAAGAACCTGGCCGGTGACGTACGGAGCCTCGCTCGCGAAGAACAGGACCGCGCGCGCGACGTCGGCCGGGGAGCCGGGCCGCTTGAGGAGCGTGTGCGAGATGACTCGCTCTTGCAGCTCGGCGTCCGCCTCGTCCGGCCACATGACCGGACCCGGCGCGACGGCGTTGACGCGCACGAGCGGGGCAAGCTCGCGCGCGAGCGACTTGGTGAGCATGATGAGCCCGGCCTTCGCGACGCTGTAGACCGGATAGCGCGCGAGCGGCCGCAGCCCATGGATGTCCACGAGATTCAGCACGAGGCCGCGCGCCGCGGCGAGCTCCCGCGCCGCCGCCTGCGTGAGGAACAGGGGCGCCTTCAAGTTCGAGCCGATGAGGCTCTCCCACTGGCGCTCGTCGATCGCCCCGAGGGGCGTCGGGAAGAAGCTCGAGGCGTTGTTGACGAGGATGTCGAGCCGCCCGAATGCCGCGACCGCCTCGGCGACGAGCGGCGCGAGCCGCGCCGTCTCGAGCAGGTCGGCCTGGGCCGTCACGGCCGAGCGCGGACGCGCGCCGTTCAAGCTGTCGGCGAGCGCGCCGGCCTCCCGGTCCGAGCTGCGGTAATGCAGGACGACGTTGGCGCCCGCCGCGTGCAGCGCGCGCGCGAGCTCCGCGCCGATGCGCCGGGCGGAGCCGGTGATCAGGGCCGTCCGGCCCTCGAGGGGCTGGCGAGGCTGCGCGCGCGAGTGCGGCATGAACGGCGATTATGACCGCATCCGAGCCGCTCACAACGCTTCCCGCGCTCACCCCCGAGCAGGCCAAGCACTCGGCGCGCCTCGAGGCGCTGATCCGCCGCCGCATCGGGCTCGCCGGCGGGTGGATCGACTTCGAGGCCTTCATGGAGCTCGCGCTCTACGCGCCGGCGCTCGGCTACTACAGCGCGGGCAGCGCCAAGCTCGGCGGCGCCGGGGATTTCGTGACCGCCCCGGAGCTCTCGGACCTCTTCAGCCGGTGCGTCGCGCGCCAGTGCGCGGAGATCCTCGCGCAGATCGGCGGCGGGGACATCGTCGAGTTCGGCGCGGGGACGGGCCGGATGGCCGCCGCGGTGCTGCGGGCGCTCGAGGAGCTCGGGGCGCTGCCGCAGCGCTACGCCATTCTAGAGGTGAGCGCTGACCTCAAGTCTCGCCAGCTCGAGCGCATCGCCCGACTGCCGCAGTCCCTCGCGGGGCGGGTCACCTGGCTCGATCGCTGGCCCGCGACGCCCGTGCGCGGAGTGATCCTCGCCAACGAGGTGCTCGATGCGCTCGCCTGCCAGCGATTCGTCGTGCGGCCGGGGGGCATCCGGGCGCTCGGCGTCGCGGTGGCGCGGGCCGGGCAGTCCGCAGCGCCTGCCGCGCTCGGCCGGCAGGCGGGACCGCTCGTCG
>JASHTK010000134.1 GCA_030040575.1 Gammaproteobacteria bacterium | reverse complement strand
CGCCGCGGGCGCGCTCGGCGCGCTGCTCGCGGCCGCCTCGGCACTCGCTGCGGGTGAGGCCGGTGCGGGGCGCCCGCTCATCGCCGAAGCAGCGCGGCCGGCTGCAAGCATCGCTCCGGCGCCGGCCTTCACGGCCGCGCAGCTGCTCGCGCTGCCGCAGGAGGGGTGGATCACCAACGGCGGCAACCTCTTCAATCAGCGCTACTCGCCCTTGACGCTCATCGATCGCGCGAACGTCGCCGGGCTGAAAGCCCTGTGGAGGACGGGCATGGGCTCGGGAGCGATGCCCGGTAACTCCGGCCAGACCCAGATCCTCGAGTACCGCGGGACGCTTTACGTCTCAAACGGGGCCGATGACGTCTTTGCCGTGGATGTGCTCACGGGACGAATCCTCTGGGCCTACCAGGGGCATCCGGACCCGCGGAGCGGCAATCCGATCGGACGCTCCAATCGCGGCGTCGCGCTCGGGGACGGCCGGGTCTACATCGGCCAGCTCGACGCGAGGATCGTCGCGCTCGATCAGCGCACCGGGAAGGTCGCCTGGTCGGTGCAGGGCGAGCGCTGGCAGGACGGCTTCAGCATCACTGCCGCGCCGCTTTACTTCGACGGCCGGGTGATCGTCGGCTTCAGCGGCGGCGAGGAGGGCACCCGCGGGCGGGTGAAGGCCTTCGATGCGCGGACGGGCCGGCTCCTTTGGACCTTCTACACCATTCCCGGCCCCGGCGAGTTCGGTCACGATACCTGGCCGAGCGACTCGGACGCCTGGCAGCACGGCGGCGCGCCCGTGTGGCAGACGCCCGCGGTGGATCCACAGCTCGGGCTCCTTTACTTCTCGACCGGCAACCCCGGACCGAATCTCAACGGCTCCGTCCGTCCGGGCGACAACCTCTTCACGGTCTCGATCGTCGCCGTCGACGCGCGGACCGGCCAGTATCGCTGGCACTTCCAGCAGGTGCACCACGACATCTGGGACTACGACTCGCCGAACCCGATCGTGCTGTTCGACGCGGTGATCGCCGGGCGGATGCGCAGGGGCCTGGTCGAGGTCTCGAAGACCGGCTGGGCGTACATCCTCGACCGCAGGACGGGCCGGCCGCTGATCGGGATCATCGAGCGGGCGGTGCCCCAGGAGCCTCGTCAGGCGACCTCGCCCACCGAGCCGTATCCGCTCGGCGATTCGATCGTCCCGCAGCAGATCGACATCGTCCCCGAGGATGCGCCGCTCATTCCCGGCACGGGGGAGATCGCGAACCACGGCAGGATCTTCACGCCCTACTGGACCGATGAGGTCCTGGTCAAGCCCTCGACGACGGGTGGGGCGAACTGGCCACCGAGCTCGTACGATCCGATGGCGCACCTGCTCTACGTCTGCGCGAGCGACAAGATCAGCACGTTTGTCGTGAGCCCGCACCTGGAGAGCCCCGGGCCGAACAAGGTATACATGGGCGGGCACTTCGGCCAGGCGGAAGCGAACGACGATGGCATCTTCGCCGCGCTCGACGTGACGACGAACCGCCTCGTCTGGCGCCAGGAGTGGCGCGAGCCGTGCTACAGCGGCTCGATCGTGACGGCCGGAGGGCTGGTCTTCGTCGGACGCAGCGACGGGCGCCTGACGGCGCTCGACAGCCGCACCGGAGCGAAGCTCTGGCAATTCCAGACCGATGCCGGCGTCAACACCACCGCGACGACGTTCGCGTATCGCGGCAAGCAGTACGTCGTCGTTCACGCGGGTGGGGGCGTGTTCGCGAACGGCAAGCGCGGCGACGGCATCTGGATGTTCTCGCTCGATGGCAAGATTCCTCCGCTCACGCCCGAATCGGCGGGAGGCCCGGGCGGGGGGGCGATGGCCGCGCTCTTCGGCGGACGCGGCCCGAGGCTGCCTGCGCTCCCGGTCGTCACGCGGCCGGCGAACGTCGAGAACGGGCGCACGATCTATCGGGGCGCCTGTCTGCCGTGCCACGGCGATGCGGGGCGCGGAGGCGTCGGCGGCGGCCCCGCGCTCGTCAACGGCCTGAGCCGCGACACCATCCTCACCGTGGCGACCACCGGACGGCACAACATGCCCTCGTTCGCCTCGTCCTATTCGGCGAACGAGCTGAACGACGTCGCCGCCTACATTCTCGGTGTTCTCTCGAAGCAGCCGCCGTGAGGCGCGTGCGGCCCTTGATCCCTCGGCGCCTCAACGCCCCGGCGCCTCAATTCTTCGATGAGAGCTGCAGCACGTAGGCGGAGAGGTCCCGCAGCTGCACCGGATCGAATGCCGAGCCGAACGCGGGCATGGCATTGCGTCCGTTGATGAGGACGTGGACGATCGAGTCGCGAGTGAGCACACGCGTGAGCGGCGCGCCGCCGTGCGAGCCCCCCTGCCCAGTCGGCCCGTGACAGACGACGCAGGTCGTCGTGAAGATCACTTCCCCATTCGCCAGGTTCGCCGCACCTGCGGCCACGGCGGGCCCCGCGGCGTTCGGGCCGAAGCGCGGGGGGGCGCGCAAGCCCGCCGGATCGGCGGAGCCCGGGGGAAGGGAGGAGATCTTCCCATCGAGGCCGAACAGCCACAGTCCGTCGCTGCGCTTGCTGCCGGCGAGAGCGGTGCCGCCGGCGAGCACGACGACGTACTCCTTGCCGCCGCGCTCGAAGACGCTCGGCGGCGCATTGACGCCGCCGTCGGTCTGGAATTGCCAGAGCTTCTCGCCGTCGGAGGAGTCGAGCGCGGTGAGGCGCCCGTCGTTGCGGCCGACGAAGACCAGCCCTCCGGCGGTCGCGACCGAGCCGCTGTAGCACCGATCGACCCATTGCTCGCGCCAGAGGAGGCGGTTCGTCGTCACGTCGAGCGCCGCGAAGATCCCCCGGCTCGGTGAGCGAATGCGCTCCACCGTGCTTCCGGAGTACAGGGCACCCGGGTCGACCGGATAGTCGGGACCGGCCGTCCTCGCGCCCCAGTACGAGTCCGTGGCGCAGATGAACATCGCGTGCAGCGCCGGATCGTACGAGCTCGGCGGCCAGTTGATCGCGGCGAGCGGCTTCCAGAAGGCCGGCTCCTTCGTCCCGAAGGGCGTGAAGATTCTGCCTTGGTTGACGAGGTGGACGTCCTCCTCCGGGGCGATATCGATCGACTGCGGCACGATCGCGTCTCCGACAGGGAAGGGCTGAGTGCGCGCGGTGCGCTGCACGGCCGATTGCATCACCGGCGTCTCGACGATGCCGATGAGCGGCTCGCCCGTCACCCGGTCGAGGAGGTAGACCCAGCCGGTTTTGCCGGCCTGCGCGATGCCCTTGCGCACGCGACCGTGGTAGGGGGCGTCGAACAGGATGACGGGGTTCGGCGCATCGTAGTCCCACAGGTCGTGGTGGACTTCTTGGAAGTACCAGCGCAGCGCGCCGCTCTTCGCATCGAGCGCGACGATCGAGACGGTGAAGAGATTGTCGCCGGGCCGGATGGCCCCGTCGAGAACGGGACCCGGGTTCGCCGTCGAGAAGTAGATGAGGCCGAGGTCCGGATCGACGGCGGGCGTCTGCCACACCGCCGCCCCGCCGTGCTTCCACACATCGCTACCCGCGGGCCAGCTGTCGTGGCCGCGCTCGCCGGGCCCCGGCACGGTGTAGAAGGTCCAAAGGAGCCGGCCCGTCCGCGCGTCGTAGGCCTTCACGCGCCCGCGCGTGCCGAGATCGCTCCCCGCGAAGCCGGTGATCACCATCCCGTCGTAGTAGAGCGGCGCGCTCGCGATGACGTAGCCGAGCTTCGGATCCTCCGCCTGCACCGACCAGACGACCTTGCCCGTGCGCTGATCGAGCGCGACGAGCCGCGCGTCGAGCAGGCCGACGTACACCTTGCCGTCGCCCACCGCGACGCCGCGGCCCGGCCAGCTGCAGCACGGCCGTGCGACCCTCGGGTCGACGCGGGCCTTGAACGTCCAGATCACCTTGCCGGTCACGAAGTCCACGGCGAAGGTGTCTCCCTCCCCGGTCATGACGTAGATCACTCCGCCGTAGACGATCGGCTGCGCCTGGTTGCCGTCGCGCGGATTGAGGCCCGAGCCCTCGAGCGACGCGCGCCACACCGCCTCGAGGCCGGAGACGTTCGCGCGATTGATCAGCCGGAGCGGGGAGTAGCGCTGGTTCGCGAGATTCCCACCGTTCGTGTACCAGCCCTCCCGTGGCGGGGCGGCGAGCTGCCGCGCGGTGAAGGCCGGGATGCGCGCGAGGCGGCTTGACCCGGCGTCCGCCTGTTGGACGGCGGGCCGCGCGACGGTCGCGGCGAGGATCACCGCCGCGGCGCCCACGCGCATCGCGCGGGAGCGAGCGAAGAACACCGCACGGCGCACCGGGTTGAGCATCGATGTCATGGGGATTCCATCGTCTCGGCGAGTGCGCCCGACCGCACGGGCCGGTCGTTGACATGGCAACGCCTCGTCGAGCGGAGCCGTCTTGTCGCAGCGCACGGATGAGTGCAAACTGTCGCCAATGTAGCAAAAACCCCGGGCCGTCTCAT
>JASHTK010000133.1 GCA_030040575.1 Gammaproteobacteria bacterium | reverse complement strand
GAGCCGGCACGGCTTTGCTTGACGAGCAACACGAGCTGCTCGAAGGCGAGCTCCGCGCTCGCCGCATGCACGCTCGTGATCGAGCCCGGATGCCCCGAGTTGACGTTGCGCAGGTAATCGAAGGCTTCCTCGGAGCGCAGCTCGGCGAGGAGCACCCGGTCGGGCTTCATGCGCAGGCAGCACTCGAGCAACTGCTTCGGCGTCACGCGCGCGAGTCCCTGGTCGTCCTTGCTGTAGAAGAGCCGCACGTGATTCGGATGCCGATCGAGGACCAGCTCGCGGGCATCCTCGATCGTGATGAGGCGCTCGTCCTCCGGAATCTCCCGGATGAGCGCCTTGGTCCAGGTGGTCTTGCCCGAGCCCGTGGGACCCGAGACCAGGATGTTCTTGCGGCTGCGAACGGCGAGGCGCATGAACTCCTGGTACGCGCGCGCCTCGAGCAGCCGCGCGAGCTCGCGCTCGACCTCATCGAGCGCGTCGGTCGCGCGCCGCGTCGCCCGAAAGATGCCCCGCAGCGCGAGGTCCTCGAGCGACCAGAGCTCCTGCGACGGCCGGCGAATCGTGACCGCGACGGTGCGACCCGTCGTGGCGGGCGGTATCACGATCTGGACTCGCTCGCCGCTCGGTAGGGACGCCGAGAGCAGCGGCGCCTGCTCATCGATGCGCTGGCAGCTGAAGTTCGCGACGAGCTTCGCGAGGCGCAGGCACCAGTCGAAGTCCGCGAACTCGGCCGCCATGCGCTGCCAGCCCGCGCGCGTCTCGATGAAGACCTCGCCCGGCCGGTTGATGCAGAGCTCGGTCACCTCGCCTGCGGCGAGCAGCGGCCGCAGCGGCCGCAGCGTCAGCTCCAGCGCGGAGCTGTCGCCGGCTCGCGGGCGCCCGGCGGGCGGGCTATCGCTGAGGCGCGGCGCGTAGCTCATACACCGATCGAAAATCAAGATCGCGCGCGACGAGCACCTGGATCCGATCGCCCTCGCTCTTGACGACCGTCGGCGGGATGCTGATCGTCTCCTTCAGCACCTCGCTCGTCACATCCTGGGTCGCGGTTGGGTCGTAGATGACCGTGCCGTTTCCCGATTGCACGGCCGCCTGCGCCCCGGCATCGATGATCGAGACGAGGATCGCCGCCCCGAAGCGCTGCCAGAAATGCCGATTGACCTCGCCGGGGAGACCTGCGCGGCCGAGCTCATCGGTGCCGGGTGATGCGAGCGGGATCACGACCCCGGTCGGCGTACGCGCTTCCGTCCAGAGCACGAACACCCGCGAGCTGCTTTGCTGCACTTCGCCGCGCGTCTCACCAATCAGCTTCGAGCCGCGCTCGAGCAGCACCACCTTGCCGTCCGCGCCGAACGTATCGGTCGCGGTGATGCACGTCGTCATGCCCGGCAGCGTCGAGTCGATCGCCGTCTCGAGAGTGCAGTCGATGAACGCCCCCTTCGGTAGGAGGAGGCTGCGGGTCGGCAGCACCCGGGCCAACGCCGCGGGACTCCCCGAAGGGGTGAGCCACCGCGAGAGATCGTCGGACGGCGATCCGGCGCTCGAGGCCGCCACCGGGCCGGATGCGGCAGGGACGGGACCGTCGGCGACTGCTCCCCCCTCGGCCTGCTCGGCGGGCGAGTCGGGAGCGCTCGACTGCGACTCAAACACGGGGCCCGACAGGCGACGCTCGAAGGCGCGGGCGTGCGGACTCGGCGCCGCAGCCGCTCCCGGCGGTCCCGCAGCCGGAGATTCCCAGCCGGGCGAAGGGATGTCGATCGAGGTGTCGGTTGTCGGGTGCACCGGCCCCGACAGGGCCGGCAGCGCGGCGAGCGTGTTCGTCGGCAGCTGCGGCTCGGCAAGCGGTGGGGACCCCGCGGCGGCTGGGTGCGGCCCGGCCGTCTGCGGACCGAGGATCGGAGGTCCCTCGATGGGGATGGGTCCGAGCGGCGGCAGAGGCATCTCGGTCTGCGCCCGACTCTGCGTCAGCGCCTCGGCGCCCCGCACCGCGCGTGCGGGCCTGCGCAGCGCGGTGCTGTAATACCACGCGAGCAACGCGAAGCCGACCGCCGAGACGAGCCCGAGCGCCGTGAGATTGCCGACTCGCGATTCGATGGAGCGGACGCGATGGACCGCGGCGGTCGTGCGCTCGCCCGCAACCGTCTGATGCTTGCCGGGCGGCGCCTCGGATGATTCACCATCCCCTGGAGGCCTCGCGCTCCCGCTCACGGCGCCGCCCCTTTGCGCAGGCGCTCGACCTCCGGGGATACGGTCCCGGAATCCAGGCGCTCGCCCGACCCCGTGTATCCCTTGTTGACGATGCAGCCGGTGAGCGCCCCGCGCCGCACCACGAAGCGGCGCGCGATGCGATGGATCACGACGACGCCCGCCTCGATGTCGAAGTTGAGCAGTGATTCGCTTCCATCGTCGTTGCGAACGAAGATCGCCGGTAACTCCGCCTGGGCGGCGAAGCGCAGCCGCGTGTGCACACCGTCGTCCGACGCTTCGACCGGCCGTAACTGCGGATCGCCGCAATACCAGTAGTTGCGGTTCTGGTCGCGCGCGGCGGACGCCGAAGCGAGCCGCTCCTCGATCAGCTCGCGCGCAGCGTCCGACGTCGAGGACGCGTCCGGCGGGTACTCGAATCTCACGGCGTAGATGAGATCCGGGTCACCCTGCGCGGGAGGCGCGGCGGTGGACGTGTAATAGAAGTGATACTGCCGGCGACTCGTCAGGATCGTGAGATTGGTGCGCACCGAGGCGACGCGCGGCTTGAGGAACAGATGGTTCGCCTGCGCCACGAAGGACAGCGCCTCGATGTCGCCCGCCGCAAGTCCGACGAACAATTCGCCCGGCGCGAACTCGAGCTCGATTTGATAGCCGACGAACCCGTGAAGCCTGTAGACCTGGTCGGCATCGTAGAGTGCCGTTCGGATCCGCGAATCGACGCGGCTGCGCGACGGGTAAGCCTCCGCCTGGCACGTGACCGCCCGTGCGAGCGCCACGCCGAGCGCTGCGACCGCGAGCGCGTCAATCCAGCGGCTGCGCCGCTCCACGCTCATCATCGCCCCACCCCCGCGCTGCTACTCGGCGCCACACCGGTGACCGCGGCGGCCGGCGCGGCGGCGGCGGCCGGTTCCCCGATCACTTCAGGCTCGGTCTTGAAGTCCAAAATCTTGAATCCGAGCGGATTCAAGCTGCGGATGCGGATGTCGTTCGAGGGCCGCGCGTAGGCGTACTCGATGGTCGCGATCCAGTGCGTCACCTCCTCATCGCCGCCGCCCCCGTGGCGCAGCCGCTTGATGTATCTCACCTGCGCGAGATCGGCGATCCCGCCGGCCCCGCGCAGGAAGCTGACCGATACGACGCTCGCCCGGAGCGTCGTGCCGTCCTTGTAGCGGTTAAGGGGCGATGCCGGGTTCGCCGGGTTCCAGAGCGCGTACCATTCCTCGTTGCGCGCGGCGGAGTGGAATGCACCGCACTCCGCGTAATCGCTCTCCGCCGTCGCGAAATTGAACCGCTCGCAGACCGTAACGTAATGCGTGAGCAAAAAGCGCGTGACGACCTCCCCTGGCTCGATCGGACGCGTCATCGTCGGCACCACATCGACGATTCCCGTCGTGCGGTCCACGCGGACGATGAAGGGCACGAGCTGCTTGAGCGGCACGAGCAGCGCGAGCGCGCTGGCGCAAAGCACCGCGCAGGCACCGCCAAGCGCGGCCGCCCACCACGCGTTGCGCTCGCTGCGGCGCAGTTGCGCCATGCGGTCGAGATCCCAGGCCGCGGCCTCGCGCCAGTAAGTCTCAAGCTCACGGTCCGCGCTCACGGCGCGGCGCTCCGCTCGGTCTCCCGCGCGCGGCCGCCAGGCTCATCGGCCTTCGGCGCGGGCGCAGCGTTGATCGGCGTCAGATGCCCGTCGCAGCGGACTTTTACCGCGTGCGGTGTCGCGCAGGCGCTCACGAGCGCCACGGCAACCAGCGACATGAGCGCCCTCACGACCGCTCCTGCAGGCGTGGAGCCGATGGGGGCTCGCGCCCGCCGATCCACCAGTCGAGGCCGCCCGCCGCGGCGCCGGAGACCACCGAGCGCCCGCGGCCGAGGCCCCAGCCGATCGTGCGGCTCATGATCCCGAAGGTGCTCGGAGCTACGCCTCCGGCAAGGCCGGCGGCGATCGGCATGACCTGCCGCATCAGGAGGAACGCGACCATCGCAACGAGAACCATATTGAGCGCATCGACCGTGACGATCGCCGAGCCGCGCGCCGCCGTCTGCTGTGCATAGGAGCTCACGAGCTGCAGGAGCAGCGTCCCGAGGAGTACCGTGAGGATGGTGATGAGCGCGTAGGTCGCGAGCTGCGCGATCCACGCCTCGAAGTACCGGCGCGTGCTCTCGAACAGCAGCATCACGATAAAAAGGGGTCCGAGCGCGAGCAGCACCGCCGAGGCGATGCTCGAGAGCGCGATCAGGAACATCGTGTACACGCAGAGCAATCCCATCAGCAGCCACACCAGCGCGCCGGCGAGATAAAATCCGAAATCCCCTCCGAAGACGCCCCCCTTGCTCCAGAGAAATCCCGCGACCTCCCCGCCACTCTCCCAAATCGAATCGACGGTCGCGACGGGATTGCTCGTGCCGACGACCGCTCCCACGAGGGTCGCGGGAGCGTTATAGAAGGTATCGACGATGACGGTGTTGTAGAGCCAAAGATGTAGTGCGCCGCCGAGGACTACGACGAGCAGGACGATGCGCCGCAGCCCGGCCGTGACGGGCTCCTCGAGCCGCCCGGTGAGCTGCAGGTAGCCCCAGAGCATCACGTAAATCGTTGCGAACGTCACCACTGCCGGCTCGAGAGCTGCGGCGAGGCTCGCGGTGTGGTTGCCGATGTAGTTGGCGAGCTGGGCATTGAGCCAGCTCCAGAACGTTGCGAAGAAACCCATCGCCCGCTCCTTCGCAGATCACGGCGCCGGCGCGAAGCGCGCGGCGAAATCGCCGTGATCCGCCACGACCTGCTCACGCTCGCGCTCGCGGTCCGACCACTGCTGGGCGACGAGCGCCTGATAGAGCACCTGAAGCTTCGTTTGCTCGTTCTGCAGCATGCCCTGCTCCGCCGCGATTCGCGCGTTGAGGTCGAGGCTGCCCTTCTGATCCGCGTCGGTTCCAATGGCGTTGATCAACTGCTGCAGGGCCGAGAAGCGATTGCTCGAGTTTGCGAGCGCGGCGCCCTCGATCGCCTGGAGCAGCGCCGTCGTGCGACGCACCGCCTGCAGGTAGGCGGTGGCGTCCGCCGGCAGCCCCTGCAGCTGCTGTGGCGTAAGAATGGCGTTCGCGGTGACCGCGCCCTGCATGGCGCTCGCGAGTGACGGATACGCGCTCGCGCCCTGGCTGAGCACGCCCTGCAACTCGCTCGAGCTCGTCGGCATGTAATTGCGTACCGTGCCGCTCAGCAGCGACTCCATGCCTCGGTCGCCGGTCATCGCTCGGTAAGTCTGCTCGGCTTGCTGCAGCTCGCTCTCGGCGGTCACCAGGGCCCTCTCCGTGAGCTCGATCTGCTGCATGAGTCTCGCGATGGCACTTACGTCGATCACGGCCCACTGCGCATGCGCCGCCGGCGCACCGGCGAGCAGGGCGAGGAGGAGAACCGCCCGACACGGCACTCCACCGGAGCGCCGGCCCGCGGTCTCGGTCGTCATCCTGGTCGTCCGCGTGGGCGTCATGGCGGCGCTCCGTCCCTCGTCCTCCGCGCATCCGTACGGTCCGAAGGTGCGAATGCCGAGAGGAACGGTGGCAACCACTGCGACGGATCGCCGCCGACCTCGGCGATGATTCGGCGCATACGTTCGAGCTGCTCCGCCCGGCCCGAGATGACGGCGAGCTCGGCGTCGAAGCCCTTGAGATCGAGCCGGCAGACGACGCTGTGGTGCCCCTGCTTGACGAGAAAGGCGCGCGAGCCCGGCTCGAGCTGCTCCTTGATCAGCTTGAACTCCCGCTCCGTGAGGCCGAGGCCGCCGACGTAGTCCTCCTCACTCGCATCGACGTTCGGAAAGAAGATCTTGGTCGGGGTCTGCTCGACGATCGTGCGGCTGATCGGACTCGAGAGCACGTCGCTCGCGCTTTGCGTCGCGACGCACATGACGGCGTTTAACTTGCGCCACGTCTTCGGCCCGTCCTTGGCGAAGCGCTCGAAGGCCGGGTCGGCGAGCAGCCGCCAGAACTCGTCCATCCAGCACACGAGGCGCCTCCCATCGAGCAGCCGCCGGACGAGATGGAAGAGATAAAGCGTGACGGGCGGTCGGGCGATCTCGTTCTCGAGGAACTCGGTCACGTCGAACCCGATCAACGGACGACCCTCGAGCCGCGACACGACCGAGTCCTCGACGTTGTCGAACACCCAGGCATAGTCGCCGCGCTGCGCCTCGCACCAGCGGGCAAGCCGTGCGTGCACGCCCTCGGGGTCCGTCGGATCGAGAAACTCGGCGAGCCGGGACAGGCGCCGCTCGCAGCGCTCGAGGGCGAGCGTGCCGCGCAACGCCTGATCGAGGTCGCCCTGCTCGCGAACGCTCAATGGCCTGCCGCTCGACGGCCGCACGAGCGCCGCGAGCCACGCCTTGAGGAACTCCTCGTCGTTCGCGGTGCGCGGCAGCTGTAGTGGATTGAATCCAGTCGCTGCGCCGTTCCTGAGCGGCAGGTACTCCCCGTCGAGAGCGCGCACGAGGATCTCGAGTCCGCGGTCCTTGTCGAAGACCACCTGGGTGACGCCGTCGCGGTGAAGCATCGCGAGAAGAAACCCGATGAGCACCGTCTTGCCCGATCCGGTCGGGCCGCAGATGAAGCTGTGTCCGGTATCCTTGCGGCTGCCTCCGTCAGGGGCCGACGGATCGCTCGCGTGCAGCGAGAAGTAGTACGGCGAGCGAGCGACCGTGATGAGGAGCGCGAGCGCATCGCCCCAGTGGTTCCCGGTCGCGCGCCCGCAGGGATGATTGTGAAACGGAGCCATCGCGCAGAAGTTCCGCGAGCTGATCGGCGCCTTGCGCGGACGCATCGGAAAATTCCCCGGCAACTGCGCCCAGAAGGCTGCCTCGAGCGCGAGGTCCTCGCGCGCGACCGTCATCCCCGTGTCGGCGAGCAGGCTGCGCGCGAGCGCCACGCGGTCGTTGAGCAACTTGATGAGTGGCGCATCGCCGCAGGCGAGGCCCTCCGCGTCCGCGAGCACCTGCAGCGAGAAATGATGATCGCCCATCACGAACTCGTTGCTGGTGAGCGCATCGAGGGCCGCCTTGAGCTCCTGCGCCTGCGAGACGGCGAAGTCGCCGGCGTTTGCCATTCGGTTGAACTGGCGCTGGAGCAAGCCCTGTCCGGCGGTCTTGGTGAGAAAGGCGAAGGACTGCGTGAGAACGAACGGGAAGGGCGCCGACAGCAGCCGGTCGTACATGCCGACGACGCTCGGCGTCGCGTACTCCTTGATGCCGAGGATCGCCCCGACGCGCGTCTGCGTCGCGCCGCGATACTCGATCGCCTCGTTACCGAAGAGCAGCCGGCTCGCCCCGAGCGCTCGGTAGAGCGGCGCGCGCGGCAGCGGCACCGGTGCCGCCTCGCCGGTGATGAGGAGCGAGAGCAGCTCGAGCGGACGGGAGTGAGCGCGGCCATGCGTCTCGAAGGTTCCGAGCGGCTCGGGCTCGTACCGCTCGAGCGACGCGCGCAGCGTCTGGCCGAGCTTCTCGCAGGCATCGAGCGCGTCCCGCAGCTCGAGCTGCGTCGCGCCCCGGCGCGTCCTCGCGAGCAGCCTCGAGAGCCAGCCGGTCGGCCCGCCTGGGACGGGGCGATACACCGCCGAGACGTAGAGCTCGTTGACCATCAGCGTCTCGCTCGAGAGGCCCGCGCGGTACTTCCTTGCGAGCGATTGCGCGAAGCCCGTGCCCTCGTCCGTGCTCGACGACACCCTCTCCCGGCGGCGCACCAGATGAATCCACACTGCGACCTGTGGGCTCGCGACATTCCTCCACAGCACGTTCAGGCGCTCGTGCCAAGTATTGAGCTCCACGTCATCCGCGCTCTCGAAGCTCGCGCCGGATAGCCGGAAGATCTGCAGGTAGTCCCCGAACGTCGTCTTGATGACTCGCTCGGCCACGTGCGCCGCGTAGGGAATCCGCTCGGCGAGCTCCACCTCGCGCCGCAGCTGCGCGGTCCTGCTCAGCGCCGCCACGGGGCACCGACCTGCGCCGAGGGACCGAGCGGGAGCTCTTGGCGCGCGCGAGGCGAGCGGCTCCGCCTGCGGAGCCCGAGCGACAAGGCGCTGTAGCTGCTCGCCTTCCAGTAGCGGTGATTGCCGAAGTAAGCGGGCATCTGCGTGCGGACCCACTGCAGCAGCAGATCGAAGCAGCGGGCATCGCGCGCGCAGAGCAGCATGCCGACGCCGTGGATCGGCGCCGCGATGAGCAGGGTGAGCAGGTTCCGCGTCACGAGGAAAACCTCCATCGTGAACACCAGGTTGAACAGAAGAGCCGAGTACGTGACGCCCCAGCGCATCGGCGGCCGCGTGGCCGCGACGAACAGCGGATCGGCCGTGAGGCCCGGATTACGCGCGCTCATCGCTTGCTCAAACTCCGAACATTCCGCGCACCCAGGAGACGATCTGGGAGGCGCCGAATGCGATCGCGATGCCGAGGATCGCGCCGATACACCATGCCCAAGACATTCGATTCGCCATGGCCATGGCGCCGAGGAGCATCACCAGAATGACCGCGATCGGCGTGAGCCAGGCAAGGATGTTCGATTGCAGCGCGGTCGCGCCGGTGAGGAACGGTGAGGACTGAGCGGCCGCAAGCTGCGGCAGCGCCGCGGCGGCCATCAGGCCCGCTTGCAGCGCGAGGCGGCGAATGAAGAGGCGGCGGGGTTGATTCATGATCGCTCCCAGGGAAGATCTCGGGGGGCGCCATGCCACCAGAACCGCCAAGCGCGGGCCAGCCGCTTTTCGAGCGTGAATCTACCGAAATTCGCGCGCCGAGAACCGACGCAATCGGAGCGAGGACGTCACGGCAAGAAGTGTCAATCGGGGGAGCGCGCGAGTGGGCGAGCGGTCGCTCGGGACCGGAACGATGCGCGCAGCAGCCGGAGCGGCCGCTGCGCGTCAGGTCCCCGACGCGGGCGTCGAGGTCTCTACGAGCGCCTCGAGGGACACATCGAAGCGAGCCGCCCTCCTCGGCGCCGAGCAGTCGAGGTGGCTCGAGACGGCGTGCAGGCCAAGGTACGCGAACAGCGTCCCCTCGAGCTGCTCGAGCAGGGCGCAGTCCCCGGCGTCGAGGATCTTCGGCTCGCCGGGCGCGAGCCGCACGATCCGGCTCACCGCGGTGGTCTGCGCCCATCGTACATTCGCGCCACTCAGCGCGCGCAGAGTTTGAAACTTGAGGTCGAGGGTCGGCGAGCGGCCGCCGCCCGTCGCAGCGTGCCCGCAGTCGTACGGCGTGATCGCCATGTACTCGCGGACCCCGATCGCCAAGAGGATGCCGTGGAGCTTGTACCAGAGGTCGTCGCACGAGTAGGCCTTCG
>JASHTK010000132.1 GCA_030040575.1 Gammaproteobacteria bacterium | reverse complement strand
TGGCGCGGATCGAGCCCCGCCACCGGCTCATCGACGATCAGGATCTGCGGATGCCCGACGAGAGCGCGCGCCAGCATCGCCCGCTCGAGCTCCCCGCCCGACAATGTCGTCGCGGCCTGCAATCGTCGATCGGAGAGGTCGCAGAGCCGCAGCGCCTCGTCGATCCGTTGCGCATGCGGGGCCGGCAGCCGCCCGATCGCAGGCAGGATCGGCGTGAGGCCGAGCGCCACCAAGCGCTCGACCGAGATCGGCCATTCGCAGCGCGGATTCTGCGGCAGATACGCGCGCCGCAGCGCGAGCCTCCGCGACGGAATGCGCCGCAGGTCCTCGCCATCGAGGTCGATGCTGCCCTCCGTCGGCTCGAGAAGTCCCGCCAAAGCGGCGAGCAGGGTGGATTTGCCGGCGCCATTCGGGCCGATCACCGCCACGAACTCCCCGGCGCTGGCCGCAAGCTGAACGCCATCGAGGATCGCGCGCCTCCCGCGGCGCACGCTGAGGCTGCGCGCTGCCAGGGTCGTCATGGAGCGGCCTTGCGCAGTCGCACGATGAGCCAGAAGAAAAAGGGCGTGCCGATGAGGCTGGTGAAGACACCGAGCCTCAGCTCCGGCCCGAAGCGGATGAGCCGTGTGGCGATATCGGCACAGAGCAGAAGCAAGGCCCCCGACAGCGCCGCGGGCAGCAGCACGCGGCTCGGTTGATGCCCGACGAGGGGCCGCATCAGGTGGGGCGCGACGAGCCCGATGAACCCGATGGCGCCCGTGACGGCGGTGGCGGCTCCGACGGCGAGCGCCGTTCCGAGCACCGAGCAGATGTACAGGCGTTGCAGGTTGATGCCGAGACTGCGGGCCTGCGCCTCGCCGAGCGTGAGAGCATCGAGAGACCGCCCCGTGAGCGCCAACATGACGCCGCCGACGAGCAGGAAGGGCAGTATCAAGCTCACCTGGATCCAGCCGCGATCGGCGAGCGAGCCCATGAGCCAAGTCATGATCTCATCGGCTGCATACGGATTCGGCGCGAGATTGAGGGCGAGGGCGATGCCAGATGCGGCGAGACCGGATACCGCGGCGCCCGCGAGGATCAGCGTGATCGTGCCGCCTCCCCTGCCGAGGGCGAATGTGACCAGGCTCGCGGCGAGCGCGCCGCAGAGGCCGGCAAGCGGCGCCGCAGCCGCGAATCTCTCGGCGAGGCCGAAATAAATAGTGATGACCGCGCCGAGTGCGGCCCCCGCGGAGACGCCGAGCAGACCGGGCTCCGCGAGCGGGTTGCGCGTCACGCCCTGCAGCACGCCTCCGGACAGTCCGAGCGCGGCGCCGACGAGCAGCGCGAGCACCGCGCGGGGCAGTCGCAGCTCGGTCACGATCAGTGTGGAGAGATGCGGGCCGGGCGACCACAGTCCGTGCCACACCAGGGTCGGCGACAACCAGACCTGGCCCGCGCTCAGGGAGAGGAGCGTGACCAGTGCGATGAGCAGCAGGATCAGACCGCTGAGAGCGCCGCCGCGAATCATGGTGTGCCGCCGAGCCTCGAGACAGGTCCCATCCTCGCGACGACGGCGAGCAATTGCCGCTGCAGCGCGAGCGCCGCATCCGCGGACTCCGGCAAGCCGCACTCGGCGAAGAGCTCCGGGTAGGTGATGCGCCGGTCGGCGTAGAGCCGGAGCAGCAGAGGGTGCACCGCGGTGTCCGTCTTCAGAGCCGGTGCCGGCTCGTCGGCTCCATAGGCGAGCACGTCCGGGCGCGCCATGAGGAGCTGCTCGATATCGAACGATCCCGAGCGGTCACCGGGCGCGGCGGCGATATTGACGCCCCCCGCTGCCTCGAGCAGAGCGTTGAACAACGTCCCTCGACCCGGAACGTACCCATCGCCGCTCCAGGCGGCCACCTTCAGACGCCGCGCCGGCCGGCTCCGGGCCAGGGCCGCGAGCGTGGCGTCCATATGCCCGAGCAGGGCCTCCGCGCGTGCCTCCGTGCCCAACACGCGCGCGACGAGGCGCGTGGCGTCGCGGATCTCGGCGAAATCGCTCGCCGGCTGCAGAACCAGCATCGGCGCGCCGAGCCGCCGGAGCAGCGCGCGGGTGGCCGGAGTCGAGAAGGTTCCGGCGAGCACCAGATCCGGTTTCTCGGCGAGCACCTCCTCCGCATTGCCGTAATTGATGCCGACGCGCGCCGCCTTGGCCGCCAAGACCGGATCGCTCGAGCGATGCGCGAGATACGTGACGGACACGATGCGCGCCGGCGGCAGCAGGTCGAGCGCGAGCGCATCCGTGCAGAGGCTGAGAGACATCACGCGCTGCGGGACCTGCGGGGAATGCTCAGCTGGTGGCTGCGAACAGACCACGAGCGGCGCACCGAGCAACACGGTGAGCCATGCGGAGGCACGCATCGTTCGGCCCTGCAACGGTTCCTCTCGGGAGTGCGGACATGAGCACCGCGAAGCACCCCAAGGATACTCCGCTCGAGCGGATGACCGGGCGGCGTACGTCACCCTGAGCGTCTCGCACCGGCGCGCGGTGCGCCGCTCCGGAATTCGTCAGTCGAATGTGTAGCGCACGCCCGCGACGAAGTAAACGCCGGGGTTCTTGTAGCCGATGATCTCGACGATGTCGTGGTCGAGCGCGTTCTGCACTCGAGCATACAGATCGAAGTGCCCCGTCACGTGGTAGCGCCCGAAGAAATCGAGGCGAGCATAGCCTGGGGCCCAGAATTGGTAGGAATAATCCAGGCGGTGATCGGTGAGGTAGAGGTTCGTGCCGAAGTCGAACTGCGCCTGCGTCCAGGTGAGCCCGACGTTACCCATGTTGCGGGCGTTCTCGTAGATAAATGTCCACCCGGCCGCCGATTGGTTGATATAGGCGTCGGTCCGCGTGTAGTTGGCATTAAAGGTGAGGTGCGGCGTGATCTGGTACGCCGTCTCGACCTCCGCACCCTGTGAGCGCTCCGCATGGCCGTTCTCGTAGAGCCCATAGGGGGGGCCGAACTCGCTCGGGACGAGCGGGTTGTAGATGGACGGGTCCTCGTAGATGACGTGATCGACATAGGAATGCCAGAACGTGACGCTTTCGGTCAGCCGACCCCCGAGCTGCTGACCCCGTATGCCCGTTTCGATCGTATCGGCGTTCTCGGGTGTGATCTGCTTATTGCCGTAGATGGGATCGTAGAGCTGATCGAGCGTCGGTTGCGTGAAGCTCGTGCCGTAGTTCGTGTAAACCGCCAGGCCTCCCGGCAAGGGTAGGTCGTAGGTCGCCCCGACGCTGTAGGACGCCTTGTCCCGCCACTCGGTGTAGCTGTCGAGACGCGCGCCGAGCTCGGTGTGCAGTTGATCGCTCAGCCAGCCGATCGAGGCGTTGCCATAAACCGAGCGGATCGCATCGCTCTGATGCAAAGAAGCGCTGTAGCTCGATTCGGAATCGAAGCCCTGGTGAAGGTAGGTCGCACCGAGCAAGGCGGAGACCGAATCCGCTCGGTATTGCAGGTTATAGTCGGCCTCGGCGTTATCCTCGACCGTGTGCTCGAAGAAAGGGAACTGATATACCGGCACCGCTTCCCCGGCGCTATAGGTCTCGCCCGAATCCGGATCCTCGAAGCCGTTGAAGGGCGCAAGGTACGTCCCGAGCAATCCGGTCGGGCCCACCGGGCCGTCGTAGAGGTCGAAATCCTGTCCGGCATAGCCGAGGGTCAGCCTCTGTGACAGGCTCGTCGTGAGCTGCTCTGCGAACCACAGGCTCCCGATACCGGCTTTGGTCGTATCGAGATTGCTCGGGTCGGGGATCTGCACCGAGAAATCCCCGTCCGGATATCCCGGATAGTACTGGTCCAGCGCGGCGGACTGGAATTCGTTGTCGGTGAGGTAAAAGCTCAAGCCGACTTCGAAGGGGCCATCTTTGAAGGACGTCCGCCCGACCGCTGTGGCGTTCTTGCTGAATTCATACTGCCACTCGCCGCCGCTGTCCACGTACGAGGCGTTGAGCGTACCGCTCCAGGTTCCCTCTCCGATCGATTCCACGTCCTGCACGCCGGCGCGAACCTTGCGCCAGTCGAGCGATCCGCCTTCGACCGCAATGTCGCCTCCGCTCCCCGTAGCCGCGAGCGTGGTGAAGTCGATCACTCCGGAGGTGGTGTTGGCGCCATAGGTCGTGGCGCGTGGACCGTACAGAACCTGAATGCTCTGCACCATCGTCGGATCCAACTGCCCGAGCAGCCAGTTGATGCTGCCCGAGCCGCCGCCGTTCCAGGTGATCCCGTCGAATACGTAGAGAGTGCTGTCGGTGAAGCCACGCAGGCGCGGGTAGATGAACTGTCCCGGCGCTCCCCCCACCTGGAACTGGATGCCGGGCAGCTCGCGCAGGGTATCGGTCACGGAGGTCTGAGCCTGAGCCGCGATGTCCGCGGCCGTGACGACCGAGGACGCCTGGGTCATATCCTGCTGGGTGACGTCCAACTTAGTGGCGGTCACCGTGACGCCCTGGAGAGCTCCCGGGGACCCGGGGAGCGGCACCTGATCGGCGCTCTGCTGCCCTGCACCCGCCGGAGTCTCCTGAGCCAGCACCGGAGGGGACTCAGGTGATGTGGGGGACGTCTGGGCGAAAGCTGCGGGAGGGAGCAGGCCCCATACGCCCAGTAGCGTGATTGCGGCGAGCGGAGCGCCGAGTCGTTCTGGTCGCACTGGTGATCCCTTGGTTCGCCGACCGCTGGCGGTTGTGCCGCACTTGGGCGCGCGTCGATGATGTATTACGCATCGGTGGAGCGCGTCCCTCACGGCTCGATGAGGCCGGCTCGCAGATCCGCGGACGGCGCCGAGCGAGTACCCCACCTCCCGGCTCTCGCGAGGGATCGGCGATCGCCGCGCGTATGGTCTTTCAGAGGGGTCGCGTGCCGCGCGAGCGTGCCCGCGGAGAAGCGTGGGGAGGAAGAATGAGAATGGGCATTCGTGTCGTGGTCGCCTGCGCGCTCGTCGCAGCATCCGCGGGGCTCGCCGAGGCACAAAACGCATCGCAGGCGCCGCCCTCTCCATCCGCGTCTCCCGCCGCATCATCGGCGTCTTCCACGACGCCCGAATCGCAGCTCCAGGAGGTCCTCGTGACCGGCCAGAGCCTCGAGGATGACCTGCCGCAGCAGCTCTCGCAGTACGGGACGCGCGTCACCACGGTCACCGCGCCGCAGATTCAGAACGGCGGCTACATCGATGTGGCGAGTGCGCTCGAGAACCTGACGCCCGGCCTGTACATCAGCTCGAACAACGGCCCGTTCGACTACGTGCAGATCTCACTGCAAGGCTCGCGAACCGAGGATGTCCTGTGGCTGGTGGATGGGGTCCGCATCAACAATCGCCTGTACGGCGGGACCACTCCTCTCGATACCATCCCGGCGAGCATGATCGATCACATCGAGGTGCTCGATGGGGGTGAGGCGCTGTTCTACGGCACCCAGGCCATGGCGGGGGCCATCAACATCGTCACCAAACCCTTCACGAACCATCCCGACGGCGCCTTCAGCATGGGGCTCGACAGCAACGACGGCAAGCACCTCGACGGCTACTTCAGCGACGAGCTCCACCACAACGACTTCGTGCTCTACGCGACGCACGATGAGTCTCCGGGCATCCAGCCCTTCCCCACCGCGGACTTCCAGCCGAGCGGCACCGAGCGGCATCGGCCCTACGACGTGACGACGCTCGGGTTGAAGTACGGCTACAATTTCGCCGACGATCTCGCCCTCAGTGCCCTGTTGCAGCACACGAACGCCACGCTCGGCTTCGCGGAGCCGATGCTGACCGCCCTCGCCTACAACGAGCGCGACGAGACGCTGGCGAGCAGCCGGCTCGACTACGTCCCGAGCGATGAGTTCAAGCTCTACCTGAAGGACTACTATCACTGGTGGTACTCGTATTACACCGAGTACGACAACGGGAGCACGCCGTTCGTCTACACGCCGGGGGCCCCCGGCGAGATCACGGTGGCGAACAGCGATGACTTCTGGGGATACAAGGATTACGGCGTCAACTTGCTCACTCAGTTCGACCTGAACCGCGGCTTCGAGTACCTCGCGGGCTACGACTTCCAGGGGTATACCGGCCGCGACGCCGTGCTCGTGATCCAGCAGGAGACGGAGCACGTCAACGCGTTCTTCGGCCAGATCCGCACGACGCCGGACCTGATCCCCGACGCCCATCTCGCTGCGGGCCTGCGCTACAACGTTCCGAGCTTCGGACAGTCGGACCTGGTGTGGAACGGCAGCGGACAATACGATCTCTCGAATGCCCTTTACGTCCGCACGACCTTCGGCACGGCCTTTCGGCTGCCAACCGACGAGGAGCTCTTCGCCAACGACCCGGACGATGAGCGCGGCGATCCGAATCTGAAGCCCGAGACGAGCACCAATGCGAACGTCTCCGTCGGCGGCAACGTCGACGCGGGGGACTCGGCGGTAAAATGGGAGGCCATCGGCTTCTACCGGGTGATCAAGAATCTCATCGATTGCGCAGGCTTCGACGCCGCGACCGATCAGTGCCTGTTCGAGAACGTGCCCGGCGACGTGCGGGTGATGGGCCAGGAATTAACGCTCGAGGCGCGGATCACCGCGGCGCTCTCCGCGACTTTCGATGCCACACACAATCACAGCCGCGAGAGCGGCTTCGATTATCAGTTCGACCAGGTCCCCGTCACTCAGGTGAAGGCCGGGCTCGACTACCATCCGCCCGGCGAGTGGTACGGCGCAGGCCTCACGGTCGTGCAAGTGGGCGACCTCGACGATGAGCCGCTCGGAGTCGGTAACGGCCGCTTCGGCTACGGCAACCACACGGACCTCGACCTCAACGGGCGCATCTTCCTCGACGAGCCGCACCGCCAGCGCATCGATCTGCACGTGGAGAACGTGTTCAATCACGTCTATTACTCGGCGCTCGGCACCGGCGTCAACGACACGACGGGGCTGCCCTACGTGGTCCACGACCTCGCGACGCCGCGGACGTTCCAGGTGAACTACACTTACGCGTTCGAGTAGCGCGCCCGAGGGGCGCGCAGCGCGGCCGGTGCCGCCGGAGAGCCCATGCGCGCGCTGCTCCTCGCTCATCGCTACCTCGGCATCGCGCTCGGCGCGCTGATGCTGATGTGGTGCCTGTCGGGGGGGGTGATGATGTACGTCACCTACCCGGAGCTGGCACCGGCCGCGAGAATCGGCGCCCTGGAGCCGATCGATTGGCGCCGCTGCTGCAGCGTCGGGGACGGGCTGGACGATGGGCAGAGCGTCGCCCGATTCGAGGTCGAGATGCTCGCGGGCGTCCCCGTGCTGCGCCTGGGGTTCCCGCTCGGTCGCTCGCGGCTCATCGATCTCGCCGACGGGACGGTGATGGGGGAAGTGGGCGCAGCACAGGCCGAGCGCGTCGCCGCGGACTTCGGTCGGGCGCGCGGGACGTTCGCTCCTCCCGAGCTCGACGGCCCGATCGACTACGACCAGTGGACGGTCTCGGGCGAGTTCGACCCCGATCGGCCCTTGTACCGCTTCCGAATCCCCGACCCCGCGCGCACGGAGCTCTACGTCTCGAGTGCGACCGGCGAGGCCGTGCAGGTGACGGCGGCACGCGAGCGGTTCTGGAACTGGCTCGGCGCCGTGCCGCACTGGCTGTACTTCGCGCGGCTGCGCCGCGCCGCTCCGCTCTGGAGCCGGATCGTCATCGGTGTCTCGCTCGCGGGGTCGCTCCTGGCCGCGCTCGGGCTCTACGTCGGCGTCAGCGAGTTCCTGCGACGGCCGTCCGGACGCTGGTCGGCGCATCGCGGCGTCATGCTCTGGCACCACCTGCCGGGCCTCGGCTTCGGGCTGTTTGCGCTCACCTGGGTGGCGAGCGGCCTGCTGTCGATGAATCCCTGGGGCGCCCTCGAGACCGCGAGCGCACGGCCCGAGCGGCGGCTGCTCGAGGGGCCGCCGCCCTCCGGGCGGGAGGTCAAGGCGGCGCTGCGGGCGCTCGCCGCCCGTCCGCCGCCGAGCGGCACCGTGTCGGTCGCCTCCGCTCCGCGGCTCGGGCAACTGTTCCTCATCGCGACCGACGGGCGCGGCGCGCAGCGCCGGCTCGATGCGCAGGGGCTTGCCGCGCCGCTCGATCGGCCGCAGATCGCCGCGGAGGCCCGCGCGCTCGCACGAGGCGGCGCGTTCCTCGGGCCCGAGCTCCTCGCCCACGGGGACCGGTACTACTTCGGCCATCACGGGGAGCCGGTGCCGCTGCCGGTGTACCGGATCGTGCTCGAGGATGAGCAGTGGACGCGCTACTACCTCGAGCCGGTCTCGGGCACACTCGTCGGGAAGGTGGACCGCAACGCGAGGGCCTATCGGTGGCTGCACGATGCGCTGCATCGCCTCGACTTCGCCCCGGCCGTGAGGGCGCGGCCGCTCTGGGATGCGCTGGTGCTCGCCCTGATGTCCGGCGTCACCCTGCTTTGCGCGACCGGGACATATAGCGGATGGCGCCGGCTCGCGCGAGACATTCGAGGTGACCGCACCCCATGAGCCCGGCGGCCACGGCCCGGGCACCCCTCGCTACTCGCCGAGCAGGCGCACCTCCCGCTGCGGCAGCGGCATGACGATGCCGCGGCGGCGGAAGGATTCGAGGATGTCGCGGTTGATCTCGCCCGCGGCCGCGACGTAGTCCTGCACCCGCACCCAGGGGCGCACGGCGATCTTCACGGCCCAGTCGCCGAGCTCGACCGTCTGCACGACGGGCGCGGGATCTTGCAGGACGCGCGGGTTGGCCCGCAGGATCTCCCCGATCACGCTCAATGCGCCGCCGACATCCGTGTCGTAGGTGACGCCGACCGTGAGGTCGAGCTGGCGGATGGCGCCGAAGTTGTGGAGGATCTCCCCGACGATCTTGCGGTTGGGGATCACCACGCGCGAGCGATCGACATGGACCAGCGTCGTGCTGAAGAGCGTGATGCGATCGACCTGGCCGTCCTCGTTGACGATCGAGATGTACTCCCCGACGCGGAAGGGCTTCGAGAACAGGATCGAGAGCCCTGCGACGAGGTTGCTGAGGACCCCCTGCGTCGCGAGCGCGAGGCCGGCGCCGATGACGCTGAGCCCGGCGATGAGCGGCAGCAGCTCGACGCCGAGGTTCTGCAGGGCGATGACCGCGAACAGGGCAAAGGTGAGCACCGCCGCGGTGCGCGCGAGCAGCTCGCGCACCGGCGGCTCGAGGTCCATGTGGCTGAGCCGCCGGGCGAGCCAGCGGCTCGCCGAGCGGCCCACCAGGAAGCCCGCGACGAGAATCACGATCGCGACGCAGATCTTGGGTCCGAACTCGAGGGCGAGCTCGAGCGCCCGGCTCCTGAGCTCACCGATCGACGCGAGCTGTGCGTTCATGGGAGGCCCGCCGTTGCAGCCTGACCGCATTGTAGCCTGAGCTCGGCCATGCGGATCACGATTCGCGCCGGGAAGGCTCGGCCGGGGCAGACGGGCGGCGCGGCCGCAAGCGACGCGCGGTGCGGCCGCGACTGTGAGCAACTGTAGAGTGCCCGGCGCATCCGCGCAGCACGTCACGATTCCTCGCACGGAACCTCGAGCGGCGCACCGCTCTCCATGCTAGAGTGATTTGCGAGTCCCCCTTTCGCGCAACGCCCATCGTTTCGATCCCGCATGAGAGTTGAAGAGGCGTCCGCGGCGCCCGCCCGCCGCGACGAGCTCGACATTTTGCGCGGCGCGCTGCTCGTGCAGATGGCCGTGACGCATCTGCCGACGCGGCTGAGCGAGTACACCGCCCAGCCCCTCGGGTTTCTCTCCTCGGCCGAGGGTTTCGTGTTCCTCTCGGCGTTCCTCGTCGGCTCGACCCACTCGCGCAAGCTCCTCGAGCGTGGTGCCGACTACGTCCGCGAGAAGCTCTGGACGCGCGCCGGCAAGCTCTACGTCGCTCACGTCGGCCTGCTCGTGTTCCTCTTCACGATCGTCGCTGCCATCGCCGTGCTCTCCGGACGGCCCGCGCTGCACAACCACCTGTCGATCTACTTCCAGTCTCCCGTCCGGGCGAGCCTCGCGGGGCCCTTGCTTCTTTACCAACCGCCGCTCCTCGACATTCTGCCGATGTACATCGTCTTCCTCGCCCTCACGCCGCTCGTGCTCACGTTCGCCGCGCGACGGGCGTGGTGGCCGATCCTCACCGCATCGGGGCTGCTGTGGCTGTTCGCTCAGCTCGACGGCCGGCGCCTGCTCTACAACAAGGTGTCCACCGTGGTCGGCATGCCGCTGCCGCTCGAGGCGTTCGGCGCCTTCGACTGGTTCGGCTGGCAGCTCGTGTGGATCGCGGGGCTCTGGTTCGGCGCGCGTCACGTCCGCAGCGCGCCGCGCGCGCGCGCGGGGCTGCGGGCGCGCCTGCCGCAGCTCCT
>JASHTK010000131.1 GCA_030040575.1 Gammaproteobacteria bacterium | reverse complement strand
ACGTAGCTGAACACGTCGAGCACGCGCGCGCCGGGCCGCAGATAGCGGAGCATCCGCGCTCGGTTGGCCGTCTGATCGTAGAACCAGCCCGTCTTCTGCCCTCCGGCGAGCGGCGCACGAAAGCGCGCGCCGCCCTCGTGCACCTCGAGCTCATCGGGCACCGAGCCGAATGCGGGCCCGGCGACCTGCGGCAGCTGCTCGAGCCCGCGGGCCGCGGAGTCGTTCTTCCAGTACAGGCCCGCGACACCCTCGGCATCGAGCACGTGCCGCACGGCGCGCTCGACGGCAGGTCTCAGCGCCTCCATGCCCGCCGTCGCAATCTGTCCGACGATCAGCTCTCCGTAGCGATCGAGCACCAGGCCCGGAAGCCCGTCCGATTCTCCGAACACGAGCCGATAGTAGGGCATCGGGTTGAGCCTGCGGCGCAAAGCGAGTGCGACGTCGAGCCGGTGGGCGAGCAGGGACTCATCGATCGGAGAGCGCGCCTCCCGGCTCATGATCCGCGCGCAGATGAGCGCGTGCGGGTTCACGTAGGCGTAGCCCACGAAGCGTCCGCGGTCGGACTGCACGGTAGCGAGCGCGCCGGGCGAGAACGCGGTGAGCGGCGTCCGGTCGGTGTCGACCTCGTTGCTGAACACCCAGGGATGTCCCGCGGCGAGGCGGCGCTCCTCGCCGTGCTTCAAGCAGAGCGGGGCCGGCTCGCCGGGGGCGGGCGCCGGGGGCGGCACGGCCTCTGCGGGGCCCGAGATCACGTCTGCGCCTTCTCCGGTCGGTCAAAACGGGCGATTATACCGATCCCATGACAGCCGCATCCGCGAGCGGGCCGCCGAGGTTCACGAACCGTCTGATCTCGCAGACGAGTCCGTACCTGCTGCAGCACGCTCACAACCCGGTCGACTGGTACCCCTGGGGCCCGGAGGCCTTCGCGACGGCCACGGCAGAGGGCAAGCCGGTGCACGTGTCGATCGGCTACTCCGCCTGCCACTGGTGTCACGTGCTGAGCGCGGAGAGCTTCGAGGACGTGGAGACCGCGCGGCTGCTCAATGAGCGCTTCGTCAACATCAAGGTCGACCGCGAGGAGCGCCCCGACCTCGACCGGATCTATCAGATCGCGCAGCACCTGCTCACGCGCCGCTCGGGCGGCTGGCCGCTCACGATGTTCCTCGCGCCCGAGGACCGGCGGCCGTTCTTCGGAGGCACGTACTTCCCGCCGGAGCCGCGCTACGGAATGCCCGCGTTCCGGGAAGTGCTCGTCCGAGTGGCGGACTACTACGCGAGCCATCGGGCCGAGCTCAGCGCGCAGAGCGATGCGCTCATGCAGGCGCTCGACGAGCTCGAGGCGCCTGCGGCCTCCCCCGGCGGGCGGCTCGACGCGCGCCCGATCGCGGCGGCCCGCGCGGAGCTCGCCGCCACCTTCGACGCGTCGTACGGCGGATTCGGCGGCGCTCCGAAATTCCCGCACCCCCTCACGCTCGAGCTGCTGCTGCGCGACTCACGGATCGGCGCGGCGCCAAGCGCGCCGGACACGCGCCACATGGCGAACCTCACGCTGCGGCGGATGGGCGAAGGGGGGATCTACGACCAGCTCGGGGGAGGGTTTTCCCGGTACTCCGTCGATCCGTACTGGATGATCCCGCACTTCGAGAAGATGCTGTACGACAACGGTGCGCTGCTCGCGGTCTACGCGCAGGCCGCGCTCGCGACCGGCGAGTCGCTCTACGCTCGCATCGCCTCCGAGACGGCCGAGTGGGCGATGCGGGAGATGCAATCCGCCCCGGGCGGCTACTACTCGAGCTTCGATGCGGACTCCGAGGGACACGAAGGCCGCTACTACGTGTGGGAGCGGGCCGAGATCGAGCGCGCGCTCACGCCCGAGGAGCTCGCCGCCTTCGCCCCGCGCTTCGGCCTCGACCGGGCGCCGAACTTCGAGGGTCGCTGGCACCTGCATGCGTTCGCGCCGGTCGAGGAGGTGGCCGGGCGCCTGGGCCTCACCCCGGGCGAGGCGGCCGAGCGGATCGATTCCGCGCGCCGCAAGCTGCTTGCGGTTCGCGCGCGGCGCGTGCCGCCGGCGCGCGACGACAAGGTCCTCACCGCGTGGAACGCGCTCATGATCCGTGGTATGGCGACGGCCGCGCGCGTGCTCGACCGCGACGACTTCGCCGCATCCGCCGCCCGCGCGCTCGAGTTCCTGCGGCGGACCCACTGGCGCCGCGGCCGGCTCCTCGCGAGCAGCCGGGACGGCCACGCTCATCTCGACGCTTACCTCGATGACTACGCCTATCTCGCCGCTGCCGCACTCGAGCTGCAGCAGGTGCGCTTCGCGGCCGACGAGCTCTCCTTCGCCCGCGAGCTGCTCGAGGTGCTGCTCGAGCATTTCGCCGACCGTGACGCGGGCGGCCTTTACTTCACCTCCGATGAGCACGAGGCGCTCATCCACCGCTCGAGGACATTCGGCGACGACGCGACGCCCTCGGGCAACGGCATCGCCGCGCTCACCTTGCAGCGGATGGGCTATCTGCTCGGCGAGACGCGCTACCTGCGCGCGGCCGAGGCGATCCTGCGCGCCGGCTGGAGCTCGGTCGAGCGCCATCCCCCCTCGCACGTCTCCCTGCTCCTCGCCCTCGAGGAGTCGCTCGACGCGCCGCAGATCGTGATCCTGCGCGGCGCGGGCCCGCAGATCAACGGCTGGCGCCGCGAGCTCGCCAAGGCCTACGCGCCGCACCGCATGGTGCTCGCGATCGCGGCCGGGACGCCGGGCCTGCCCGCCGCGCTCGCCGAGAAGGTCCCGCGCGGCCCGGCGGTGGCCTATGTGTGTCGCGGCAGCGTCTGCTCGGCGCCCATCGAGTCGTTGACCGAGCTCACCCAAGCGCTCGCCTGATCAGCGCAGCACCTGCGCGACCGCGCGCGTGAAGGACTCGAGGTTCTCCGCCCGCAGCCCCGCGACGTTGATGCGGCCGTCCTCGGTCATGTACAGGTGGTGGTCGGTGCGCAGCGCCCGCACCTGCTGCGCGCTCGCCCCGAGGAACGAGAACATCCCGCGCTGAGCCGCGATGAAGCCGAAGTCCCTCGTGGGGCACGCGGCGTTGAGGCGCCGCACGAGCTCGCGCCGCAAGCCGACGAGCCGCTCGCGCATGTCGCCGAGCTCGCGCTGCCACAGGTCGCGCAGCGCCTCATCGGCGAGGATCTGGCTCACGATCGCCGCCCCGTGGTCGGGCGGCATCGAGTACAGGCGCCGGGCGATGCGCACTTCCTGGCTCAGCGCGGCCTGCGAGCGGCTCGCCGACTCGGTGAGGATGTGCAGCGTGCCGGCGCGCTCCCGGTACAGCCCGAAATTCTTCGAGCAGGAGACGGCGACGAGCAGCTCGGGAAGCTCGGCGGCGAACAGACGGACCGCGAACGCGTCGGCATCGACGCCCGCGCCGAGGCCCTGATAGGCCATGTCGATGAACGGCAGCAACCCGCGCCGCCGGATGACGGCGAGGATCCCCCGCCACTGCTCCTCGGAGAGATCGGCCCCGGTCGGGTTGTGACACGAGGCGTGCAGGAGAACGACGCTTGCCGACGGCAGAGCCTCGAGAGCCTGCAGCATGGCGTCGATCCGGACGCCGCCCGTCACGGGATCGTAATAGGGGTACGACTCGAGCTGCAGCCCGCAGCCGGTGAGCAGGGGAACATGGTTCGCCCAGGTCGGCGAGCTCACGTGAACGACCGAGCGGGGTGAGGCGGCGTGGACCAATTCCGCGCCGAGCCGCAGGGCGCCGCACCCTCCCACGCCCTGGATCGTCCGGACCCGGCCCGCCGCGAGTGCCGGGTGGCCCGCGCCGAAGGCGAGGCGCTCCATGGCCTGATTGAACGCCGCATTGCCCGCCGGCGCCACGTACGTCTTGGTGGCCTGGCGCTCGAGCACGATGCGCTCGGCACGCCGGACGGCCTCGAGCACCGGGGTCTCCCCCCGGGCATTGCGGTACACCCCCACCCCGAGATCGACCTTGTCGGGACTCTCATCCTCCCGAAAGGCGGCCATCAGGCCGAGGATCGGATCGTCCGGCAAACGCTCGAGCCGCTCGAACATGCGCGCCCTCCCCTCGATTCGTCCGCCACTGTACCGTGAATCCGGCGCCCGGGGACGGGCTCGAGCACCGCCCGCAAAAACCCGAGCAGGTTGCCGCGCAACCGGCGACACTAGCGCCCCGACCGAAGCCGCCCCGAGGTGATTCAGTGATCTCGAGCTTCCGCCGCTACCCGGCCGGGTGCGCCCGCCCGCATGCGCCGATCCGAGGGCTCTCGCTCGCCGCCACCGCCCTTCTCGCCGCGGGCTTCCACCCCGCTCTCGCGCAGCAGGGCGGCGCGGCGGCGGGATCCCGTGTCGGCTCCCAGGCCGGGAGCGGCGCGAGCGGGATGAGCGCCGAGGGCGCCCGTGCCGCGCGGGAGAAGGGCAGCTACAGCCTGGGCGTCCTGCTCGGGTTCGAGCTCCGCCAGCTCGGCATCCCCGCAGGCTCGGTCGCGTTTGACAAAATGGACCAGGGGCTGCGCGATGTGGTGAAGGGAACCGCGGTGCCGTCCCAGGCCGACCGACAAAACGTCCAGCAACTGTTGAGGCTCGTCATGCAAGACCGTGCCGCCGCCGCCGGCAAGAACGAGTCCGCCGCGCGCAAGTTCC
>JASHTK010000130.1 GCA_030040575.1 Gammaproteobacteria bacterium | reverse complement strand
ATGCGGCTGCTCATCCTCGCGGTCTCCATCGTCAGCGCGTTCATGCTGTTCGGCGCACTGTCCGCGGTGGACGCCTTCTTCCGCGGTGGGTACCGCTTCTCCGACAATGTGCGCATCTTCATCTACCCGAAGTACACCGATACGCTCCCGATGAGCGACGTGGAGCAGATCCGCCGCCTTCCCGGACTGCGGCTCGGCCAGGTGGATTTCGCGGTGGCGCGCGGCGGGTACTACCAGGACCCGAAGAGCTCGCTCAACCCCCTCGCCATGAACGAGGATTTCCCGCAGGCGCCGGATACGACGGGCCGGTTCATCTGGAACGTGCAGCAGGTGCGCGACTATCGCTCGGACCGCCAGGGTGCGCTCGTCAACGAGTTCATGGCGCAGAAATACGGCTGGAAGCTCGGCGACGTCGTACCGATCACGATGCCCGGCATCGTGAAGCTCGACGGCACGCACGTCTTCGACTTTACGATCCGCGGCATCTGGCACTACCGCGACCCGGCCGAGGGGCACGACCAGTTCTATTATCACTACACGTACCTCGACGAGAGTCGCGCCACCGAGCGGGGCACCATCGATTTCCTCGTCGCGATCTTGAGCGACGGGGTAGACCCGTCCCGGTTCGCCCACTCGGTGGACCAGCTCTTCATGAACTCGGGCGCCGAGACCTTGTCGGGCACCCAGGACGGCGTGCAGCGCGATTACTTCAGACGGGTCGGCAATGTGAGTCTCATCGCCTATCTGATCCTCGCGGCGGTGTTCCTGACGATGCTGCTCGCGACCGGCAACAGCTTGACGCAGAGCTTTCGCGAGCGCACCCGCGAGATCGGCACGCTGCAGGCCCTCGGCTTCGGGCCGCAGCGGATCTGGTGGCTCGTGATGACGGAGGCCAACGTGCTGCTGCTCGCGGGAGGCGGCCTCGGCCTGCTCGCCGCCCTCGGGCTCATTCACCTCGCCCAGAGGCGGCTCGGAAACCTCGAGCTGTCGAGCGGCCAGCTCGCGACCGGCGTCGCGCTCATGGTGGCGAGCGCGTGCCTCACCGGCTGGTTTCCGGCCCGGCGCGCCGCGCGCCTGACGGTCGTCGAGGCCATCGGGACCGAGCGACGATGATCGGCGAGACCTGGGCGCTCTTGCGGCTGAACCTGCTCACGTTGCCGCAACGCTGGGCGAGCGCGGCCATCGATGCGTTCGGCGTCGCCTGCATCGTCGCGGTCTTCGTCGGGTTGTTCTCGATCGCCGCAAGCTTCCGGACGCTGCTGATGGCAAGCGCGGACGACGGAATCCTCATGGTTCTGAAGACCGGCCAGGACTCCGAGGACCAGAGCGTGCTCGACAGGGATACCGCTCGGGCAGTCGCGGGCCTTGCGACGACCAGCGACCCGCGCGCGATCGTCTCGCCCGAGAGCTCCCGGGCGATCAGCGTCAAGCGCATCAGCCAGGGGGACTACGTAGACCTTTCGGTTCGGGGTGTGACCCCGGCGGCTTTCCGGATTCGCAGCGCACTTAAGGTGACCGCCGGCAGAGCGATCCACCCGGGACAGTTCGAGCTGCTGGTGGGCCGCAGCAGCCAGCGGGAATTCGCGGGTCTCGAGGTCGGGGACCATTTGCGCCTCGCGGACTCGGATTGGCGGATCGTCGGGGTCTTCGAGGACGGAGGCGGCGCCATCGAGTCGGAGTTGTGGGCCGATCTGCCCGTCCTGCAGGCCGCGTTTCGCCTCGGACCCGACGTGCACAGCGTGCGCGTGAGGCCCTCGAGCCGCGCTGCCGCGGCGCGCTTCGAGGCTGCGCTCAAGGCGGCTCCCCACCTCGGCGTTTACGCGCTGCCCGAGTCGCAGTACTACGAGCGCATGGCGCGCGACCTGCTCGGCACGGTGAGGTTCTTCAGCGTGCCGCTGCTCATCATCATGGGCATCGGCGCCACCTTCGGCGCGCTCAACACGATGTACGGGGCCGTCGCCGCGCGCGTGCGCGAGATCGGTACGGCGCGAGCCCTCGGATTCGGAGCCTTCCCCGTCGGCGCGGCCGTCGTCGGCGAGTCGGTGCTGCTCGCCCTCGCGGGGAGTGCGCTCGGCGCCGGGATGATCTATCTGGCGTTGAACGACTGGCGGGCCGACACGAACTTCCTCGGCGACACGCAGTTCGCGTTCGAGTTCGTGGTCCCGGGCCGTCTCATGCTCGAGGCGGTGCTCGGAGCGCTCGGGATCGGTCTGCTCGGCGGGCTATGGCCCGCGGCCCGCGCAGGGCGCATGCCCGTGACCGAGGCCCTGAGCGAGCGGTAGCCGCCCGAGCGATCCGCGGGTGGCCTGCTCCGACGCCGCTACTCGACCGTCACGCTCTTCGCGAGATTCCGCGGCTGATCGACGTCCGTGCCCTTGAGGATCGCGACGTGGTACGCGAGCAGCTGCAGCGGGACGGTGTAGATCACCGGCTCCTGGTAGGACGACACGTGCTTCGGCATGGTGATCACCGTCACGCCGTCGCCGTCTT
Source organism: Gammaproteobacteria bacterium (assembly GCA_030040575.1). GTDB lineage: Bacteria > Pseudomonadota > Gammaproteobacteria > Steroidobacterales > Steroidobacteraceae > JASHUC01. The sequence continues at coordinate 4,329 of JASHTK010000130.1, read as the reverse complement.
GCAGCCCGGCCTCCGGGTCGGCGAACACGAACAGCTCGCCCCCCCGCGCGCGCACTTCCATCAGGTTCGACTTGAGCTTCTCGAGCAGGTGGTTGTTCGGTGCGACGGTGATCACCGGCATCTCCGCGTCCACCAGCGCGAGCGGCCCGTGCTTGAGCTCGCCCGCCGGGTAGGCCTCCGCGTGGATGTAGGAGATCTCCTTCAGCTTCAAGGCGCCCTCCATGGCGATGGGGTACAGCGCGCCGCGGCCGAGGAACAGCGTGTGGCGCTTCTCCGCGAAACGCTCGGCGAGCTTGTGCACGACGGGGTCGAGCTCGAGCGTGCGCTCGAGGAGCCCCGGCAGCTCGATGAGCCGCGTGACGAGGCCGCGCTCGCGCTCCGCATCGGCGATGCGCGCCTTCGCGAGCGCGACGACGAGCATGCCGAGCGCGGCGAGCTGTGTCGTGAACGCCTTGGTGGAGGCGACGCCGATCTCGGGCCCCGCACGGGTGAGCATGACGAGATCCGACTCGCGCACGAGCGAGCTCTCCGGAGCGTTGCAAATGGCGAGCGTCGCGACGTACCCCGCCTGCTTGGCGAGCCTCAAGGCGGCGAGCGTGTCGGCGGTCTCGCCGGACTGGGAGATCGTCACGAACAGCGAGTCGTGCGGCACCAGGGGATTGCGGTAGCGGTACTCGCTCGCGATCTCGACGGCGCAGGGGACCTTGCAGATCTGCTCGATGAAGTAGCGCGCGACGGCTCCGGCGTGATAGCTCGTCCCGCACGCGACGAGGTGGACGTGCTCGACGCGCCCGAACACGCTCGCCGCCGCGGGGCCGAACGCGGCCTCGAGCAGCCGGCCGTTCGCGACGCGCTCCTGGAGCGTATCGGCGACGGCGCGCGGCTGCTCGTGGATCTCCTTCAGCATGAAGTGGCGGTACGGTCCCCTCTCCGCCGAGTCGGAGGAGAGCTCGCTGTCGCGCGCGGGACGCGCGGTGCTGTTGCCGTCGCGGTCGATCACCTTCACGGACTTGCGGCGGATCTCCGCAACGTCCCCTTCCTCGAGAAAGACGAAACGGCGCGTCACGGGCAGCAAGGCCGCGACGTCGGAGGCGACGAAGTTCTCTTCGACGCCGAGCCCGATCACGACGGGGCACCCCTCCCGCGCGAGGATGATGCGGTCGGGATCGCTCTCGCTCACCACGGCGAGCGCGTAGGCGCCCTCGAGCTCCGAGACCGTCGCGCGGACCGCCTTGAACAGGTCGTCGACCGTCTTCAGATGGTGGTGGATGCGGTGCGCGATGACCTCGGTGTCCGTCTCGGATGCGAACTCGTAGCCGCTCCCCGCGAGCTCCGCGCGCAGCTCCGCGTGGTTCTCGATGATCCCGTTGTGCACAATGGCGAGGCCGTCGCGCGAGACGTGCGGATGCGCATTGCGCTCGCTCGGCGCGCCGTGCGTCGCCCAGCGCGTGTGCGCGATGCCGACCTTTCCGTACGGCGGATTCTGGTCGAGGGCCTCCTGCAGCACCTTGACCTTGCCGACCGTGCGCAGCCGGGTGAGGGTGCGGTCGCCGTTGACGACGGCGATCCCGGCGGAGTCGTAGCCGCGATACTCGAGCCGCCGCAGGCCCTCCATCAGAATGGGGACGACGTTGCGCTCGGCGATCGCACCCACGATTCCACACATGCTCCCGATCCTCGTTCCTGCTGCAAGCCGCGGCCGCGGCCGCGGGCCCGCGCCCGCGCTAAACTTGCGAAGTGTAGCGCCTTGCCCGAGGGTCGCGCGGCCGCAATATCTTCGGCCACCCGCAGACGCCGGGCGCAGCAATGAGATACCGCCACCTCATTCTCGACCGCGACGGAGTGCTCAATGGCGAGCCACCGGGCTCGGGCTACGTCGCGGCGCCCGAGGACTTCCGCTGGCTCCCCGGCGCGCTCGAGGGCCTCGCGAGGCTGCGCCGGGCCGGAATCCGGCTCTCCGTCGCGACCAACCAGGCCGGCGTCGGACGGGGCCTGATGAGCCTCGAGCAGCTCGAGGCCGTCCACGCACGCATGCTCGCCGAGGCGGCGGCGGGCGGAGGCGCGCTCGATGCCCTGTTCGTGTGTCCGCACGCGCCGGAGGCCGGCTGCCCGTGCCGCAAGCCCGCCCCGGGACTCCTCGAGACGGCGCGCGCGCAATCCGGCATTCTTGCGTCCGAGACTCTGGTGGTGGGCGACGACTCACGGGATCTCGAGGCGGCGGCGCGGGCGGGGCTCGCGGCGGCGCTGGTGCGGACGGGCAAGGGCCGGGAGACCGAGAAGCGGACGGCCCGCGGGGTGCCCGTCTACGATGATCTCGCCGCGCTCGCGCGGGCCGTCGTCGCAGGCAACCTGTAGCCTGTAGCGAGGCCCCGGGCGGGATCGAGCGGGCGGCGACGGACCGCCGGGTGGCTGGAGGCGCGATGAGCGACATCAATGACGAGACGGCGTCGGAGGCTCTGCTCGCCATCCTCGAGCGCTGCGCGGGCGTGCGCGTATGGGTCGTCGGCGACCTGATGCTCGATGAATACGTGATGGGGGCCGTCGATCGAGTGTCCCCGGAGGCGCCGGTCCCGGTCGTGCGGGTGCTCGAGACCGAATACCGTCTCGGCGGCGCGGCGAACGTCGCCCGCCAGGCCGCGGCCCTCGGAGCCAAGGTGAGTCTCGCCGGAGTGGTCGGTGCCGACGGGGCGGGCGCGCAGCTGCTGCGACTCTGCGGGGCGGCGGGTATCGATACTCGAGCGGTGGTCGAGATCCCGGGGCGCGCCACGACCCGCAAGCTTCGCGTGCTCGGCCACAGCCAGCAGCTGCTGCGTCTCGACTGGGAGAGCAGCGCGCCGTGCGCCGCGGCCTCCACGAAGCGCATGGTCGCGAAGCTCGCCGAGGAGGCGCGGCCCGAGGCGCTCATCCTGAGCGACTATGCGAAGGGGGTGCTCACGCCGGAGACGATCGCCGCCGTGATGCCGCTCCGCGGTGCCGCGCCGGTGGTCGTGGACCCGAAGCATCGCGATCTCACCCGCTACCGCGGCGCGACCACGATCACTCCGAACCTGCGCGAGCTCGAGGCTGCCGCGGGCGGGCCGCTCGATCCGGACGACCCGGACGCCATCGCCTCCGTCGCCCGGCGGCTCGCCGAGCAAGTGGGCCTCGAGGCCATGGTCGTCACGCTCGGCGATCGCGGCATGCTCCTCGTGCCGGTGGGCGCGCCGTGCATCCCCGTTCCCGCCGCCAAGCGCGCGGTCTACGACGTGACGGGGGCGGGGGACACTGTCGTCGCCGTGCTCGCCGCAGCGCTCGCCGCTCGGGCGCCGCTGCTCGCGGCGGTGCAGATCGCGAACGCGGCCGCCGGCATCGCCGTGGGGCAAGTCGGCGCGGTGGCCGTCGAGCCGGGCAGCATCCGCAGCGCGCTCTCGGCTCGGCCCGAGGGAAAGGTGCTCGGGCGCCCTGCGCTCGCGTCGCGGGCGGCGTCCTGGCGCATGGCGGGCAAGCGGATCGTCTTCACGAACGGCTGCTTCGACCTCCTGCACTCGGGACACCTCGCGCTGCTCGAGAGCGCCGCGAAGCTCGGTGATGTGCTGGTGCTCGCCATCAACGGCGATGAGTCGGTGCGCCGCCTGAAGGGCGCGGAGCGGCCGCTCGTGCCGCAAGCGGAGCGCGCGGCGCTGCTCGCGGCGCTGAGCTTCGTCGATGCCGTGACGATCTTCGAGGAGGACACCCCGCTCGAGACGCTGATGGCGGTTCGCCCGCACGTCCTCGTGAAGGGCGGGGACTACCGGCCCGACCAGATCGTCGGACGGGAGCTCGTCGAGGCGAGCGGCGGACGGGTGGCGGTCGTGCCGCTCGTGCCCGAGAAGTCCACCTCCGCGCTCGTCGAGCGCATCCGAGGCATGGGGCCGCGCTAGCTCTCGCGCTTCTTCGGCCGCTGCCAGCCCGGGACGGACACTTGCTTGGCGCGCGCGAGCGTGAGCTGATCCGGCGGGGCATCCGCCGTGATCGTCGAGCCCGCGCCGATGGTCGCCCCGGCGCCGATCCGGACGGGCGCGACCAGCATGCTGCCCGAGCCGATGAACGCTCCGTCGCCGATCTGCGTCGGCCACTTGTTGGCGCCGTCGTAGTTGCACGTGATGGTGCCGGCTCCGACGTTGACGGCCGAGCCCACGACCGCATCGCCGAGATAGGTGAGATGGTTCGCCTTGCTCCGGCGGCCGATGCGGGTGTTCTTCACCTCGACGAAGTTGCCGATGTGCACCCCTTCCTCGAGCGTGGAGGAGGGGCGAAAGTGCGCGAACGGCCCGATGCGGCAGGACCGGCCGATGAGCGCGCGATCGACGA
>JASHTK010000129.1 GCA_030040575.1 Gammaproteobacteria bacterium | reverse complement strand
ATGACACCGGGACCCCGCACGCCGGCATGGGCTGACGCCGCGGCGCAGGCGGCACGGCTCGCGGCGGTGTCCACCTCCGAGCTCTACGCGCGCGACCCCGACCGCTTCGCCCACTGCTCGCGGGAGGCGGCGGGCCTCCTCCTCGACTTCTCGCGCCAGCGGATCGATCAGGCCGCGCTCGGCAGCCTTGCGGCGCTGGCGGACGCCGTCGCGCTGCGCGAGCGCATCGAGGCCATGTGGCGCGGCGATCGGATCAACGTGACCGAGGATCGGGCCGTGCTGCACGTCGCGCTGCGCCAGCCGGCGGGGGCCGGCATCGGCGGGGCGGAGGTGATGCGCGAAGTGCTCGCCGAGCGTGAGCGGATGTTTGCGTTCGCCGAGGGAGTGCGCGCAGGCGCCATTCGCGGCAGCGCCGGCCGGCCGTTCTCGCTCGTCGTCAATATCGGCATCGGCGGCTCGGATCTCGGGCCCGCCATGGCGGTCGAGGCGCTGCACGAGTTCACATCAGGCGGGCCGCGGTCGGCCTTCGTGTCGAACGTCGATGGCTGTCATCTCGCCGATGTGCTGCAGGACGCCGATCCGGCGACGACGCTGTTCATCGTCGCCTCGAAGACCTTCACGACGCTCGAGACGCTCACCAATGCGCAGACCGCTCGCGCCTGGCTCGCCGGGCGACTCGGCGAGGGCGCCGTGCACGACCACTTCGCCGCGGTCTCGGTGAACCACGCCGCGATGAACGCGTTCGGGGTGCATCCTCAGTACCGCTTCCAGATGTGGGACTGGGTGGGTGGACGGTACTCGGTGTGGTCCTCGATCGGCGTATCGCTCGCGATCGCGATCGGCCGGGAGCACTTCCTCGCGTTCCTCGGCGGCGGTCACGAGATGGATGAGCACTTCCGGCGCGCGGCTTGGACCGAGAGCCTGCCCGCGCTCATGGGACTGCTCGCGGTGTGGAACATCAATTTCCTCGGCCTGCCGACGCTTGCGGTCCTGCCGTACGACGATCGCCTGCGGCGTTTCCCGGCGTACCTGCAGCAGCTGGAAATGGAGAGCAACGGCAAGTCCGTGACGCTCGACGGCCGGCGCGCGGAGTGCGGCACGGCGGCGGTGATCTGGGGCGAGCCGGCGAACAATGCCCAGCACTCGTTCTTCCAGCTCCTGCACCAGGGGACGCTGCGGGCGGCGCTCGACTTTCTCCTGCCCGTCGCCAGCTCCTGCCACAACCAGGCCCAGCAGGACCTCGCGATCGCGAGCTGCCTCGCCCAGGCGGAGGCCTTCCTCGCCGGCCAGCCTGCGGAGATCGTCCGCCGGGATCTCGAGAGGCAGGGACTTCCCCCGGACCGCATCGCGGCGCTCGTGCCGCACAAGGTGCACGAGGGCAGCCGCCCGAGCTCGGTCGTGCTGTTCCGGCGCCTCGACCCGGCCACCCTCGGCCGGCTCATCGCCCTTTACGAGCACGCCGTCTTCACGCAGAGCGTCATCTGGGGAATCAACGCGTTCGATCAGTGGGGGGTGGAGCTCGGCAAGAAGCTCTGCGAGACGCTCGTGCCGCTCGTGCGGGATCCGGCGCTCGCCTCCGGCGCGAGCGCCTCGGTGCGGGGGCTCCTCGACCGCGTGGCGAAGTGGCGCGGCGCTTGACGGCGGGGAGCGATGAGCCTCAAGGGGATCATTCTCGCGGGAGGCGCCGGGACGAGGCTGCATCCCGTCACGCTCGGGGTGAGCAAGCAGCTCCTGCCGGTCTATGACAAGCCGATGGTGTACTACCCGCTCGCGACGCTCCTCATGGCGGGCATCCGGGACATCCTCGTCATCTCGACGCCGCTCGATCTGCCCCTGTATCAACGGCTGCTCGGGGACGGGAGCCAGTGGGGCATCTCCTTGAGCTATGCGCAGCAGCCGCAGCCTCGGGGGCTCGCCGAGGCGTTCCTCATCGGGCGGCACTTCATCGGGGCCGACCGGGTGGCGCTCGCCCTCGGAGACAACATCTTCTACGGCCATGGGCTGCCCGATCAGCTGCACGCCGCGGCGCGGCGCGAGCAGGGCGCGACGGTCTTCGCCTACCGCGTACGCGATCCGGAGCGCTACGGCGTCGTGCAGTTCGATGCGGCCGGCAAAGTGCTCGATATCGAGGAGAAGCCCCCGCAGCCGAAGTCGCACTTCGCGGTCACGGGCCTTTACTTCTACGACCACGAGGTGCTGCAGATCGCCGCCGGGCTCGCGCCGTCCGCGCGCGGTGAGCTCGAGATCACGGACGTGAACCGCCGATACCTCGAGCGCGGTGCGCTGCAGGTGGAGCTCCTCGGGCGCGGTATCGCCTGGCTCGACACCGGGACTCACGAGTCCTTGCTGCAGGCCGCGATGTTCATCGAGGCGATCGAGACCCGACAGGGCCTGAAGGTCTGCTGCCCGGAGGAGGTCGCGTACCGGGCCGGCTACATCACCGCCGGGCAGCTCGAGCGGCTCGCGCGGGCGCTCGCCAAGACCGACTACGGCACGTACCTCCTCGAGATCCTGAAGCCCGGGCCGTAATGGACTTCGAGCCGACCGCGATTCCCGATGTGGTGCTGATCCGCCCGAAGGTGTTCGGGGACGCGCGTGGCTACTTCCTCGAGTCCTGGGAGGAGCGCAAGTTCGCCGCGGCCGGCATCCCTGCGAGGTTCGTCCAGGACAATCACAGCCACTCCGTCGCGCGCACGTTGCGCGGCCTGCACTACCAGATCGAGCAGCCCCAGGGGAAGCTGGT
>JASHTK010000128.1 GCA_030040575.1 Gammaproteobacteria bacterium | reverse complement strand
CGCCTGCCAGTGCCTGGGGCGCTTCGGTGTCCGGCTGCTCGTCGCCGCCGCTGAGAACACCACCTAATAGATCGTCAGCCACGGTGAGTCCTCTGCGACTGTCGGATTCACGACGACTTCCTCGCCGCCGCGTCGCGAGCTTGCTTCAGCGCGGACCAGTCGGGAGCGTACTTCAGCGCTCCATTGTATTTGGCAAGAGCATCGCTCCAGTGGCCTTGCTTCGCGAGCACGTCGCCCCAGGCCTTGAGAACGTCGGCCCAGTGCGGGCTGCGCTGGTTGGCGGCTTGCAGTTTCGCGACGGCGCCCGCGAGATCGCCGTGGCGAGCGAGCGCGACGCCCCAGGAGTAATAGCCGGCGGGTAGGTCCGGGGCGAGAGCAACCGCTGCTGCGTACGCCTGCTGCGCGCCGGTCCAGTCACCGCGGTGATCGAGGATATCGCCGCGGAAGCGCTGGCAGTCCACCAGGTGCGCGGCGTCGGCGAGGGCGAGAATCGCGTCGGCCTTCTCCGGATGGCCCGCTGCCTCCTCGATCGGCGCGAGGACACAGCCCGGCCCAGCGAATCCCAAGGAGAACGCGCTGCGGTCGAGTGGGTTCGCGGTGGCCGCAAAGGCGGCCTCCAGCTGCTGGGCCGCCGCGACGGAGTCTCCGCGTTCCTCTGCAATCAAGGCACGGATGTACGTGACCGCGCGGCTGTCTTGTGGCGTGCTCTGCGGCGCGTTCTGGAGCTCCAACTCCGCTGCGCCCGGATCGTGCAGCGCCACGTCGTCGTGGGCAATCTCGAGATGCGCCGTCGATGTCGCATACCCTCCGGTGGGGCGAAAGACCGTGCCCTGAAGCACGCCGACAATCGCGCCACGCTGTGCCGAGTAGTCACGGCTGAGACCGTACGAAAGTCGGTCGAAAAAAGCGCGCCCGACTGGCGGCAGACCGGCATGCAGCTGGTCGACCTTCTGCCCAATGCGCCAGGCGCGCTCTTCCTCGCCGAAGGAGATCAATTGGATTTGCTCCTCCGCATAACTACTGCGCAGCTCCGTGGTGCGGGGGTCAAGCGCCTCCGCCTGATGTAAGAGCGCAAGGACCGTGCTGAGAGGCCCACCTACCTCGCCGACGCAGCCGGCCTCATCGTAAAGGAGGAGCCGCCGGTACTGCAGGTCGTCGACGCTATCGTAGACCGAGCGGATAAAGGTGAGAGCCTCCGGGCAACGGCCGGTCTCCTGCAGATAAGCTGCCCAGAGCTCAGGCTCCGACTGCGCGTACAGATACTGCGCCGCCTGGGCGGCGAGCTGCTGGAGCGAGTCTGCGCCGCCGCTGAAAGTCTTCGCTGCGAGTCCGTCGCCGCGGACGGTGAGCGCGAGGCCACCGGAGTCCGTCTGGACCAGCGCGCCCCCGATGTGCACGTCGTGACCGAAGCGGGCTCGCAGCACCTGCGAGAGCTCTGCAAGCGAGATGCCGGTCTCCGGCACCTCGACCATCACCTGGTTGGACCAGGCATTGGAGAGGCTGAGCTTGTGGGCCGAAGCAGGGCCGCCGCCGGTGGTGTTCTGCAGGCGCGTGAGCTCGTCGAGGACATCGCCCGCCACGACGTTGCCGGTCACGCCCCGAGCCGCGAGAGCCGCAGGGGCGTCGAACGCGTCGATGACGACGTTGTGCGCGGTGAAGGCGTCGTGCAGCATCACGGCGATGCCGATTCCGATTGCGATCACGACGAAGGCGATCACGATCTGGAAGGCAAGGCGGATGGCCTGACCCAGGCGCTGCCCGACGAGCAGCTGCCGCTGATGCGCAAGGTGTGCCAGGCGCAGCGCGTGCTCGTCTCTTAGATGCTCGGCCTGGATCTCGAGCAGTTGAGCTTGCCGCTTCAGAAACACCGAAGTGTCCCGAGCCACTTGGGGATCTTGTCGCGAGGCGATGGCGGCGACCGCCGCCGCGAAGGCCTCGGCGCTCGCCGTCGCCTCAACGCCGGCCCGCGCCTCGGGCGCGTCGCCCTCCGGCTTGTCATCCTCGCTACCGAGGACGCCGCCCAGCAAGCTCTCCGCCATCGCATTCTCCCCCGCATCGCGGGCCACAGTGAATTATCGCTCGAACTTCAACGACTTGTCTGGCAAAGGTCGAGCCGTGGGGACCGGCCGCGGGCTTTCGCGGATCTGCTCCTCGAGATCGCGAATGGCCATTTCCAATGGCGCATGGCGGTCCTCTCGTGAATCATCAGGCAGTGGACGCTCGGTCTCGGTCGACACGTGCGCCGTTGGGGCGACAAAGCGGAGGAGCGCAGCGATTCCTACTGCGGTGTCGCTTCGAGGATCGACTGGAAGCCTCCGGTCGGAAGGACGCGAGCGAGGCGCCAGCCGCTTGCGCGCAGCAGCCCGTCGTACTCGCGCCGCGTGCGCTCCTGCCCCTCGCTCCATGCCAGCATGGCAAAGTCCATGAAGCTGGGCCAGGCGGGCCCTGAGGATTCCTGCACGGGCCGCTCGGGCAATAGCACCTCGATCAGCAGCAGCCTGCCGCGCGCCGAAGCCGCGCTCCGCACATTGCGCAGGATCGACACGGCGTGCTCGTCATCCCAGTCGTGAATCACCTGCATGAGGAGGTAAGCCTCCGCGCTCGGCAGTGGATCCTTGAAGAAATCGCCCCCCACAACGCTCATGCGGTGCCCCAGCCGGTCCCGGACCGGATCGACCACGACGGGCTGGTCGAAGAGTGTGCCCGTGGCGCTCGGTACGTGGTCGAGTATGGCTCCGAGCAGATGCCCCTGACCGCCGCCCACGTCGGCGAACGATTGGAAGACGGAGAAGTCGTACGCGTTCAGCAGCGCCGCGACATCGCCCCGGCTCTTGGATGTCATCGACTCATCGAAAGCCTTTGCAAGGTGTGGGTTGGCGCTCAGCCATTCCCAGACACCTCCGGCCGCGAGGGCCTCGACTGCCGGCCGTCCCGTCTGCAGCGAATGATCAAGCGCTCCGAAGACCGGCCAGCTCGGTCCGACGAGACGGATGTAGTCCCGCAGCGATTGCGGGTGATCACTGCGCAGGAGGCGCGAGCGAATGGTGTGACGGAATCGGCCGCCGCCGGCGTCCTCGAAAACACCGAACGTCGTCGCGTAGCGCATCACTCGGCCGAGGGCGTCGGCGTTGACGCCCACTCTCGGGGCCAGCTCGATCGCGGTGGCGGGGTCATCGCCGAGTGCATCGGGGATGCGGAAGTCCGCAATCAACTGTGCACATCTCGAGATGCCCAAGCCCTCGATGAGGCCCAGCAATCCGTTGAGCTCGCTCTGGGCGACCGGTGCGGTCAGGGATGGCGAAGGGAGCGCCGATTGTGCTGACACGAGTGCTCTCCGCTCATTCTTGTTCGATCCCGGAGCGGCGTTCTTCTTCGGCGCCTCTCGCACGTACGATACGCGGGCTCCCGAGCGAGGGCAAACGACAGTCAACGTCCGCAGCTTGCCTCGTGGCTCGCGCCGAGCCCGTTGGCACACTCCGCTGCGATCTGAGCGCAATGGACGCACCGTGGCTCGATGAGCGCCACGTGCTCGGCGACCAGCAGCGCACCACAGCCGCTGCAAGGTGCGAGCTTGAGCTCATCACCTCGGCTCAGGGCATCGTGCAGATAGACCATGTGCTCGAAGCTGATGTGCGCGGCGGGTACGAGCACGCGGTAGGCCTCATACGCCTCACACAGTGCGAGAGCCTCCGCGAACCCGCGCGGCGGCTGACTCGGGTGAGACCGCTGCGTGGGGCACGGTCGCGGATCCGGGCGCGGCGGCTGATCGAGGCGAGACTGCCGTCGCGGCGGTAGTGCGCCGAGCAGCGTGCAGAGGCTCGCCACCAACGCGGCCTCCTGTTTGAGACGGGGAGTGCGCAAGAAGAACGCGGCTTGCTGCGGCGAGCGGCCGCGCGGCCGCGGCACGGACGGCGCGCCGGGACGGCCGCAGTAGCTGCGGCAGAGCTTGCGGATCCGATCGTCCGTGAGCCCGGTCCACGCGCGAATGGTGCGGGTGCGGGCCTCGTGCTGGATGAACCGCAGCGCGAGATCGAGACGCAGCCGGTCGCGGCTGTAGCGGTCGTCCGAGATCCGCATGTACGTGCCCTCCCGGCGAGCCTCCTTGCGGCCCCGCTTCCTGCTCGGCGATCCCGCGGGGCGTGCCCGCCGTCCCGCGGCCCGCGCTCGCCGCGCCGGCGGGCCGTGCGCTCGCCGTTTCTCGACGAACCCGGCGAGAATTCCGCCCGAAGCGTTTGTCATAAAACTGGCAGTGACATAAAATTAGCAGAACTCCGGCGGCCGCGCATCGGGACGCCCGCGCCAAAACTCGCACGAAGGGGGAGAAATACGATGTTCGACCCGGTGGCGATCGCGAGCTCGGCGGAGGTGCGCGCCGGCGTGTGGCTGTCGCGCTCGTGGCTGCAGGCCGAGGCGCTCGATGCGCTCGCCGAGCTCAACGAGCAGTGCCTCGAGCTGCTCTGCGAGCAGGCGGCGGCCGGCAGTGCCCGGTCTCATCCGCCGCTGCTCGTGCATCTGGAGGCGCTCTGGGCCGGGCTCGAGGCGCCTGCCCGCCGGCGAGCCGCGCGCTGTCCGTTTCTGCTCGTGGACGCGGGCTTCACGCGGGCCGGCGGCCCGTCCTGGCTCAAGGAGCGCGTGCGGGACTGCGCGCCGGCCTCCGCTGCGTTCTTCACCGTGCCCCGCACCATCGCGGTCACCCGGCTCGTCCTCGCCTATGTCTGGCACCTGGCGCGCAGCGAGAGCGTGGCGGGGCGGCTCTTTCTCGGGCTCTCGGCCCGGTGCGCCGAGGGCGTTGCAGGCTGCACGCTGCGGCAGATCATTCAGCTTGCGGAGACCGAGCCGCACCTGCTGAAACCCCGGTGGGCGGAGCAGCTCGAGGTCTGGCGCGAGCTGCTCATCGCCGCGAGCGGCGGGGAGCCCTCCGCGCTCGAGCGGTTCAGGATCCGAGGCCTGCAGTTGCTCGCTGCAGAGGTCTGGGCGGGCGGCGAGATGCGTGAATATGTAAAATAGACCGCATGGTCGCCGGTTCGGGCCCCGGAGGGAGAGGAGTAAGATCGCCCGCAACAGCGACTGTCGCCGCACCGCGACGTCTGTCTTGCAGGCCAGCATTCCCGGTATAACTCGCTCTCCGTCGCTTCTCCGACTCGAGCTGAACCGAAACCTCAAAGAGGACATGCATCATGGCGCTTTGGAAAGAACCGGCCGCTCCGGCGATCCCTCCTCCCCCCTCCAAGGAGCCGCTCGCTCCGCGGGAGTCGAGCGTCGCACCGCTCACACCCGTGAGCCCGGACATTGGACGCAACAGGCCGCGAGAGCGGACCGAGGCGCGGGAGTCTCTCATCGCGGCCGACCTCACGATCGAGGGCAAGATCGAGGGCTCGGGACACGTGCGCATCGCAGGCTCCTTCAAGGGTGACGTGCACATCCAGGGCAATCTCACGATCGAGGCTGGCGCACGGCTCACGGGTCAGGTGCGCGCCAACACCGTGACCGTCGGGGGCGAGCTGCACGGAAACATCGATGCCGCCTCGCGCGTAGAACTGCTCGAGACGGGTCTCGTGGCGGGGGACGTGAAGGCCGCCTCGCTCACGGTCGCCGCCGGCTCGCGCATGCGCGGCCAGGTCGAGTTCGGGTGGGAGGAGAAGTCCGCGAAGTCCTTCGGAGGCAAGGTCGACCTCGCGGCTTCATGAGCACCGGGCGCTTCGTGGCGGCCGGCAAGACTCGCAGCTGCCCGCACTGCAAGGCGACGATCCTCGACAGCGCGACCGTCTGTCCCGGCTGCCACCATCACCTGCGGTTCGATTCCGCCTCCGGCAAGGTCCCACAGACGCTCGACACACCGCTGCGGGTCGACGGCATTCTGCGGCACCCGCCGGACGGCGGTGCGTGGGAGTATTCCATCGTGCTCGCGGTGCGTAACGCGCGAGGCGAGGAGCTCTCCCGGCAGGTCGTCGGGGTTGGCGCGCTGCAACCTGCGGAGGAGCGGACGTTCAGCCTCGCCGTGGAGGTCTTCAAGCCCGTCGCGGTGAGCAAGGCCGCCGAGGCGGTGAAGTCTCCCGAGGAGGGCAAGCTCTCCGAGCCAGCGGAGCTGCCTGAGGCGGCGCAGTCCGCGGACGGCGCCAAGCCTCCTGACGCCGCCCCGCCCGCCGAGGCCGGCACAGCGGCCGAGGCCGGGAAGATGCCCGAGGCCGGCAAGGCTCACGAGGGACCGAAGCCCCCCTCCGCAGCGACGCCGGTCCCGACCGCAGCGCCCTATCCGTCCGAACCCCGATCTGCGACCACCGGACGGATCAGCTCGTCGGGACTCGCGCGCGACCCCCTGAGGCCGGAGAGCCCGGCACACGGCGGGACGCTCAAGGATGCGAGGCACGCCGCGGGCGTTCCGATGCGATATCCCAAGCGCCCGTGAGCGGCGGTGAGGTGGGGGGAGGGGTGTGCTAACCTTGCGCGCCGCCCGAGTCATCCTCTCTCATGCACGCGCTATCGGTTCGTGGGCTCACCAAGACATACCGCAACGGCGTTGAGGCCCTGAAGGGCGTCGACCTCGACGTCCGGGAAGGCGACTTCTTTGCATTGCTCGGCCCGAACGGCGCCGGCAAGACGACCCTCATCGGAATCACGACCTCCCTCGTCAACAAGACGAGCGGAACCCTCAAGGTCTTCGGCTACGACATCGACGACCACATCGAGGCGGCCAAGTCCTGCATCGGCGTCGTGCCGCAGGAGCTCAACTTCAATCAGTTCGAGTCGCCCGAGACCATCGTCGTCAATCAGGCGGGCTTCTACGGCATTCCGCGCCGAATCGCGCGCACGCGCGCCGAGAAGTACTTGAAGCAGCTGCAGCTGTGGGACAAGCGCGACAAGATGGCCCGCGCGCTCTCGGGGGGCATGAAGCGCCGGCTGATGATCGCCCGAGCGCTCGTGCACGAGCCGCGGCTGCTGATCCTCGATGAGCCGACGGCCGGAGTGGACATCGAGGTGCGCCGCTCGATGTGGGATTTCCTGCGCGAGATCAATGCGCGGGGCACGACGATCATCCTCACGACGCACTACCTCGAGGAGGCCGAGACGCTCTGCCGCAACATCGCGATCATCGACGGCGGCCGCATCATCGAGCACGACGAGATGAGGAGCCTCCTCAGCCGGCTGCACACCGAGGTGTTCGTGCTCAACCTGCGCGGAAGCCTCGCCGAGGCGCCGCAGCTCTCCGGCTATGCGACGACGCTCGTGGACGGACATACGCTCGAGGTCGAGGTGTCGAAGGAGCAGAGCCTCAACGACATCTTCATGCGCCTCTCCGGCCTCGGGATCGAGGTGCTCAGCATGCGCAACAAGGTCAATCGCCTCGAGGAGATCTTCATGCGGCTCGTCGAGAAGCGCTCGGGGGCCGCGGAGGAAGGGCTGGCCGAGCGCAGCCACCCGCTCGACCGGCGGCCGGCGTCCGGCACCGAGGTAACGCTGAGGCGAGGGGGCCGCCCGTGAACGACACGGTCGCAGGCGTCCCCGCTCCGCCGCGAATCAATCTCGGCCTCGCGCACTGGATCGGCTTTCAGACCATCGTCATCCGCGAGTACGGGCGGATCATCCGGATCTGGGGCCAGACGCTCGTGCCGTCGGCCGTCAACGCGACGCTCTACTTCGTGATCTTCGGCAGCCTCATCGGCCGGCGCGTCGGGCAGATGGGCGGCTTCGGCTACCTGCAGTTCCTCGCGCCCGGACTGATCATGCAGGCGGTGATCCAGAACTCGTTCGCGAACGTCGTCTCCTCGTTCTTCGGCGCCAAGTTCGGCAAGCACGTCGAGGAGATGCTCGTCTCGCCCCTGCCCGACTGGCTCATCATCCTCGGCTACGTGGCGGGC
>JASHTK010000127.1 GCA_030040575.1 Gammaproteobacteria bacterium | reverse complement strand
ACGCTCGCGCCGCTCGCCGCCTCGGCTGCCGTGCGCATCAGCCTGGAGTAGCCTTGCGGATATGACCTGGACCTGGTTTCACCGGCTCGGATCCCCGCCGCACGTGTACCGGCTCGCGACGCGGCTCACGCCCTGGTTTGGCTGGCCGGCGGGCCTGCTCATCGTTGCGGCGCTCTACGGAGGCCTCGTGCTCGCGCCGCCCGATTACCAGCAGGGCGATGGCTTTCGGATTGTGTACGTTCACGCGCCGTGCGCGTGGATGTCGCTCATGATCTACACGACCATGGCGGTCGCCTCGGCCGTCGGTCTCATTTGGCGCATGAAGGTGGCCTTCGCCGTCGCCGCGAGCTGCGCACCGATCGGGGCTTCCTTCACGGCGGCGACGCTCATGACCGGCATGCTCTTCGGCCGCCCGATGTGGGGCACGTACTGGGAATGGGACCCGCTCCTCACCTTTGAGCTGCTGCTGCTGTTCCTGTATCTCGGCTACCTCGGCCTGCGCTCCTCGTTCGATGATCCGCAGCGCGCGGACCGGGCGAGCGCCGTGCTCGCGGTGGTCGGCGTCGTCAACGTGCCGATCATTCATTTCTCGGTGATCTGGTGGAACTCGCTGCACCAGGCGCCGACCGTGATGCGGCTCGGCAAGCCGACGATGGCCCTGCCGATGCTCATTCCGCTGCTCATGATGTTCCTCGGGTTCACGCTGTACTTCCTCGCCGTCCTGCTCGTGCGGCTGCGCGGGGAGATCCTGCGGCGCGAGCGCTCGGCCGGCTGGGTGAGAGAGGCGCTCGCCTCATGACGGCATTCCTTCGCATGGGCGGGTATGCTCAGTACCTCTGGCCCGCTTACGGGATCGCCTTTGCAGTGGTGATTCTCAACATCATCTGGGCGCGGCGGGCACTCGCCCGCGCGCGCGCCGAGGCACGCCGCCGGCTCGCCGTGCGCGATGAGCTCGTCCTGCGCGGAGAAGAGGCATGACGCCGCGCCGCCGCCGCCTGCTGCTCGTGTGCGGAATCCTCGCGGGAGTGAGCCTGGCCGCGGGGCTTGCGTTGCGGGCCTTTCGCCAGAACGTCACGTTCTTTTTCGTCCCGTCACAAGTCGCCGCGGGCGACGTGCACGGCGGGGAGAGCTTCCGCCTCGGCGGCATGGTGACGAAGGGCAGCGTGCACCGCGTGCCGGGCAGTCTCGAGGTGCACTTCCTCGTCACGGACTTCAAGCACACGGTACCGGTCACCTATACCGGGGTGCTCCCGGATTTGTTCCGTGAGGGACAGGGTGTCATCGCGCACGGCGAGCTCAACAGTGCGGGGGTCTTCGTCGCCGATGAGGTGCTCGCCAAGCACGATGAGAAGTACATGCCGCCCGCGATGGCGAAGGAGATCGAGGCGGAGCACGGCGGCGTCATGCCCTTCGGCGCCCCCGGGGACTCCTTGAGCACGCCGGGCAGCACGCCGGGCAGCACACCGGCCAGCACGCCCGCGCAGACGAGCGAGCCGCCTGCCGCGGGGGGACCCGGGCAGGAGCCCGCTGCCGCGGATCCCCCGCAGGCGTCGACTCGCTCGCCCGGAGGACTGTAGATGGTTCCGGAGCTCGGCCAATTCGCGCTGATCCTCGCGCTGCTGCTCGCGCTGCTTCAGGCCGTCTTCGGCATCGTGGGACCGGCGCTGAATCGCGACCGCTGGGTCGCGGCGACGGTGCCGGCCGTCGCCGGGCACTTCGTCATGATCGCGACGGCGTTCGGCTGCCTCGTCGCCTCCTTCGTCAACTTCGATTTCTCGGTGCGCTACGTCGCCGAGAACTCGAACTCCGCGCTGCCGCTCTTCTACCGCATCGCGGCGATCTGGGGCGCGCACGAGGGCTCGCTCCTGCTCTGGATCCTGCTCCTCGCGTGCTGGACCGCCGCCGTGACGGTCGCCACGACGCGACTGCCGAGACGCTTCGTGGCGCGCGTGCTCGGCGTGCTCGGGTTGGTGAGCTTCGGGTTCCTGCTCTTCACGCTGCTCACCTCGAACCCCTTCCTGCGGCTCGAGCCTCCCGCGGCGGACGGCATCGACTTGAATCCGCTCCTGCAGGACCCGGGCCTCACCTTCCACCCGCCGGTCCTCTACACCGGGTACGTCGGCCTCGCGGTCGCCTTTGCGTTCGCCTGCGCGGCGATGCTCGAGGGGCGCACGGACCCGGTGTGGGCGCGCTGGACGCGGCCCTGGGCCATCGCGGCCTGGGCCTTTCTCACCTGGGGCATCACGGCCGGCAGCTGGTGGTCGTACTACACGCTCGGGTGGGGCGGGTACTGGGCCTGGGACCCGGTCGAGAACGCCTCGTTCATGCCCTGGCTCGTCGGCACGGCGCTCATCCACTCGCTCGCCGTCACGGACAAGCGCGGTCTGTTCAAGAGCTGGACGCTGCTGCTCGCGATCGTCGGGTTCTCCTTGAGCCTGATCGGGACTTTCCTCGTCCGCTCGGGCGTGCTCGTCTCGGTGCACTCCTTTGCGGCCGATCCCTCGCGCGGCACGGCGATCCTCATCTTTCTGTGCGTCGCGATCGGCTCGGCGCTTGCGCTCTACGCCTGGCGCGCACCGACGCTCAAGTCGAGCGGCGGCTTCGAGCTCACGGCGCGCGAGTCGTTCCTGCTCTTCAACAACATCCTGCTCGTGATCGCCGCCGCGACGATCTTCGCGGGCACCATCGCGCCGCTCATCGCGGGCGCGGTGGGGCAGGGGGCGCTCTCGGTCGGGCCGCCGTACTTCCGCCCGACGTTCCTGTTGCCGGTGCTGCCGCTGCTCGCACTGCTCTCGATCGGCATCCACGCGAACTGGAAGCGCGGGCGCGTGCTCGAGAGCGGGCGCGCGCTCCTCGTGACGCTCGGACTTGCGTGCGCGTTTGCGCTCGCCGTGGTGCTCGGCGTCTACTCGGGGCAGCACGTGCTCGCCGTCGTCGGCGTCGCGCTCGGCGCGTGGATCATCCT
>JASHTK010000126.1 GCA_030040575.1 Gammaproteobacteria bacterium | reverse complement strand
CGAGAGTTGCGCGTCGTAGGTGGCGGCGCGGGCGAGCGTCCACTGACCGACGGTCCAGAGGACGAGGCCCGCGAGGGCCGCCCAGAGCTTGGCGAGTGAGAGAATGAAGACGCCGGCGATTACGACGAGCATCAGCACGAGATTGCGCTCACCGCCCATGAGCAGGATGGGGCGATTCAGGGACTCGTGGATCGGAGTCTTCAGTTCATCCGGCGTCACGGAACCGGCCCTCCCGGCGCCGTGCCCATGGCCATCGCGCTGCGCGTCGAGTCATCTCGAGATCTCGGCTCGCGCGCCTACACGAGCGCGCCGGTGAGCCCCAGGACCGAGAGGAACTTGTTGCCCAGCACGATGAACGCGACGCCGAGGACGACGTACAGACCCTTCTTCGCAATGCCACCGAGCTCCTCGCCGAACACCAGCGCACCGCCTGCGGCCAGGAACGCGATGACCGAAATCGCCGTCGCCACGGGGCCGGTCAAGTCATCCTGCAGGGTCGTGATGGCCGTGTCCCATGGCAGCCCGCCGGTGGTGCTCGCTAAAGCCGCACGGCTCGCGCCCAACATGACCACTGGCAGAAGCAACGTCGAAGCCAACACACGGCGGTAACGCTGGAACCGAAGGACATTGTATGGACACATGGGGAGTCTCCGTGAAGGTCGCTGGGCGCCGCGGGCACGGAATGCGCGAGGGCCGACAACGACCAATCCCCAGCACGGAAACGACTACGCATCAGTTACGCCGATGAACTGATCCTTGCCTCAGTTTCCGGATCGATAAGCGCGTTCGGGCCCCAATGCCCTGATCAGAACGTCCGCTACCCCTATCAGCCCGTCACGAGTGTCGGGTACCAGGCAGTCCGTTCCATCATTTCCCTCGCCGCTGACCCGCACGCGTCTATGAATCGTCTCCAATGGCGAGGTGCTCGTCGAGCGCAGCAGATCGCTAATCACGAGTCCACGCGGAATGGCGGGCTCTATGACAGGCCGGATGATCAAGTAAGAGACGTAACCCCGCGCTGTGCTCAGCGTTGAGTGCTAACAAATGCAGCCACACGCTGCAACACCGCGGGTGCGATGGTTTCCTGCAGACTGGCGTATTCTTCTGCGAGCCCACTTTTTGCCGTCTGGAACAGGTGATTGAGCCCCGGGAGTGCTTCGATCTGGATCTGTGCATTGCCGCCGGCGGTCAGCACAGACCGAATTACGGCGAGGTTCTCCGTCGCCGGCACTTGCACATCCAGTGCTCCGTTCAACGCGAGCACGGGACATTTCACCTTGCGCCAGTAAGCCGGTGCATCGGTCATGAGTAGCGCGGATTCATAGGGAAGGCTTGCCTGCTGCAGGCTGAGGGAGCCCCCTCCGGACGCGAATTCTTGCACCAATGCCTTGTCTCCTGCGTTTAAGCCCCCGTTCAGCGCTTCGAGCGCCTTGATGCGGCTGTCGGCAGTGTCGTTGGACAGCACCGTTGCGTAAAAGCGGCGACTGTAGTTCGTCAGCCTGTCGATCTCCGTCTGCGGCAGTCCGCGGCGTTCATACCCGACGCGATCCTGCAGGACCATGAGATCGACGCCCTTGAGTCCGGGCCCAGCTAGGGACACCACGAAATCCACCGCCTTCGGGTGGTCCGCAGCAATCATGGCGGCGAGTAATCCGCCTTCGCTATGGCCGATTACACCGACACGCGCTATGTCCTTCCGTGCACGCAAAGTCTTGACTGCTGCAAACCCATCATCGGCCAAGGTGGCGGGCACAACCGTCGAATAGTCGCCGGTCGAGCGCATGATGCCGCGCTTGTCGTAGCGATAGACGGCAATGCCCTGTCGTGTCAGATAGTCCGCCAGTACGGCGAACGGACGATGCCCCGCGATGGTCTCGTCGCGATCGACAGGGCCGCTTCCCTGCAGTAACACAACGGCAGTGACCCGCTTGTGGCCGAAGGGTCGGGTCAAGGTACCCGCCAGTCGGACGCCATCCCCGGTAGTGACGACCAACTCTTCGGCTTGATAGGGGAAGGGCTCCATGGGCGTTTGGGGTCGGACGGGCCCGCCAAAGCTACTCACGCGCTTGAGCTCAACGGGCATGACGAGACCGCCTTGCCGGACTTCCCCAATGAGGGCGTCGGGATCAGCCCGGAGTTTCAATTGGATACCCAGCTGTGCAACGCCGAGCTCGATCTGGTTGCCGGACGCCGACACGTGATCTGCCGACAGAGAGAACACTCCCTGGTCCGGGCTGGCCAGGCTTGCACCGAGCGACCCGTCAGCTCGTGCGAACAACTCGATTCCCACCGAGAACGTCGGCCCGTTGGGAATGCTGATCTTACCGAGCCACTTTCCGTAATGATCCTGGATGACATCCGCGAACGCGGTGGACAACATGAATAGCGACACCATGCCGACCGCGGCAAGAAGCGGTAGTCTGTTTTTCATTGTGAAGATCCATCGGAAGCGTTTTGGCGCACAGCAGTCCGGGGAAATGCGAATCGAAGTGCCCACCGCAGTAGTAGTGTTGTGACGACTAAAATGAGCGGTCCGGCGCTGAGCCCGAATGGGATGAGCCACCACCCGAGCACCTCCTGAGCGTGAGCCCGGCCTTGCTCGGCGGCGCTGAGCGCACCCAAGCTCAAATCCCAATAATGGGGTCCCACCCAAAGACCAACGCGCTCCGGATTAAGCATCTTCAGTATCGGGCTCACGAGAAACCCGATGCCGAGTACGTAGCCGATCAGCCCGAAGAGGCATGTCACCAAGCCGGCCAGGCTCATACCCGCCCAGCGAATCGTCGTCACTAAAATGAGAAGGGGTGAAGTGCTGGCACGCGCACGCGCCACCATCGCTCGGGACTGATAGAGAGATCCAATGTCCTCCGGATTGCCGAGCGCACCGAGAATATGCGTGAGCGCGGCGTCGTTCAGCGGGTCCGTTGATTCGACGCGCTCGACAATATGGCTGTGAATCTCGCGTACGATCTCCGAGATCTCTTCGGGGGGAAGTTCCCCTAGGGCTCGCCGCAGTCGCTTCAGGTAGGCGTCGATCCGCTCCTGCAGCGCCGAATCAATCGGGCTGATCATTTTTCCTCCGCAAGCAACGGCTTGATGAGGGCCGTCATCTTTCCGAGAAAGACGTTCGAGTGCTTGGCGAGGATGAGCGTGCGTTTGCGACCCGATGAGGTCAGTTTGTAGTACCTGCGAGGATGGCCGGAGCCCCCCTCTACCCACTCGGCCTCGACCAGTCCGTCGTTGCGCAACCTCGCCAGGACGGGGTAAATCGTCCCCTCCGCCACCACCAGATCGGAGCTCGTCTCAAGTTCGCGAATGATCTCCAGTCCGTAGAGTCGCCCGCGCCAAAGCGTCGCGAGAATGGCCACTTCCAACCACCCTTTACGTATCTGAGCTTCCCAATTGGCGATCTGATCAACCATGACGACGCCATATATAGTGTATTACTATGTATCATGTCAAGCACTAATTTGGCGCTCTGTTTAAGACCAAGACGCGATGGCGGATCCCGCTCAGCCACCTCCGACGAAGAACTGACCGCCGCGCGCTTTGGAGCACTCGACCGAATGATCGCCTTCCGGCGACCGAGTCAGCGTGCACTGAGTCCGCCTGGGGCCGGCGACGTCAGATAGGCCGGTCCGACGAACGGTCGCCCGCGGCGCTGGCGACTCGCCCGAACATGACCGCCATCAATTTGCCGGAATGAATCTATGCCATCCGCGCGATGTGAAAGCCACCGCCCGCCGACCACCCGCGGACCGTCGCAACCTCCTGCACCCGACGCCCGGCCTCCGTGCGGCGGATCGATACGACCACGTTGACCGCCTCGGCCGTGAGCTCCGGGTTCGGAGGCACGCCCGCCTCCTGAATCAATTGTCCGATGCGAATGAGGGCGCCGCCGACATCATCGGCGTGAACGGTACCGACACCCCCTGGATGCCCGGTATTCCAGGCCTTGAGCAGCGTGAGCGCGCTGCCGTCGCGTACCTCACCGACCACGATACGATCGGGCCGCAGCCGCAGCGTCGCACGCAGCAAGCGCGTCATGTCGATGGTGTCGGAGGTCCGCAGGAACACCACGTTTCGGGCGCTCACCTGGAGCTCCCGCGTATCCTCGATGACGACGATGCGATGCTCGGCATCAAGACGCGCGATGCAATCGAGAATGGCATTGGCAAGGGTCGTCTTGCCCGTGCTCGTGCCGCCGCAGACCAAAATGTTCTGCCGCTGC
>JASHTK010000125.1 GCA_030040575.1 Gammaproteobacteria bacterium | reverse complement strand
AGCCGGCGACCGGGACCAGCGCGGCGGCGAGGCCGAGCGGGCTGCCACCCGGGTCCGCGCTCGCGTCGCTCAGCCGGCCTTGGTAGGCGAGTTGGGTGACAAGATAGATGAGATGCAGCAGGGTCCACGCCGCGGCCGCCCCCCCCGTGCCAACGAGGAGCGCCATCGCGGAGAGCACGAGGAGCCGCCGGTCCGCCGTGAAATCCCTGAGCGGCGGTCCGACCGGTGGGGGCACGCGGTGCTCGGGAAGTGTCGACTCGGGGGACGTGAGGTCAGAAAACAGGGGCTTCGGCATGGACTCGCGAGGGATGCACGGGATCGGGGGTGCGGGGGGCTATTGGGGGGTTGGGGGGGTTGGGGGGTGCGTAGCGTCGCATGAGCGGCGCGCGAATTATATCGTATTGCGATATTCTGTGAGGCAATTCATCCTTCAACCCCGATGACCCCGAGCCCGACGCCAACCCGCGCCGCCCCCCTCGGCAAGGCGGACTACGAGCGGCTCGCCGAGATCCGCTACCTGCTGCGGCGATTCGCCGCATTCAGCGAAGCCGCCGCGCGCCAGGCGGGACTGACCGCCCAGCACCATCAGGCCCTGCTCGCCATCAAGGGCTACCCCGGCAAGGACCGTGTCACCGTCGGTGAGCTCGCCGCGCGGCTCGGCGTGCGCCATCACAGCGTCGTCGGACTGCTCGATCGGCTCGCATCGCGTGGCCTCGTCCGCCGCCGCACGAGCCTCGCGGATCGCCGTCAGGTGCTGATCGAGCTCACGCCGCGGGCGGAGGCGCTGCTCGCAGCGCTCTCCCTCGCCCACCGCGACGAGCTGCGGCGGCTCGCGCCGCTCCTCGGTCCGCTGCTCGGGGAGCTGCAGGGCGGCTGAGCGCCGCTCACGCCCCGGCGGAGCGGAGCCTCCCCGAGCGGGCCGCGCGCCCCGCAGCCCACCAGAGCGCCGCGCAGACGGCGATCGCGACCGGCACGATCAGCACCGCGGCGCCGAGCGATGCGCGATCGGAGAGCGCCCCGATCAGCGGGGGCGAGGCCACATCGCCGAGCAGGTGAATCACGAGCACGCTGAGCGCGACGGCGGACGCGCGCTCGCGCGGGCCGACGAGATTGACGATCGCCGAGTTGAGCGGGCCCGTGGACATGAAGAGCAGCAGCTCCGCGGCGATGATCGCCGGATAGTAAAGCGCGGGGGATTGCGCGCTGAGCGCCACGGCGGCGAGCGGCACCGCGGCAAGCGCGGTGACCGCCGAGAGCCACAGGTAGGCCTCGCGCGAGAACTTGAGCCAGTAGTCTCCGAGCCAGCCGCCCGCGAAGGTGCCCGCGAAGCCGGTGACGACGACGATCGCGCCGAAGCCCGTCGTCGCCTCGGCGCTCGGGACGCCCCGCACCCGCTCGAGAAAGGTCGGCATCCAGAACGCGAGGCCGCCCACGGCGAAGGTGTATGCGGCATAGCCGAGCACCGTGAGGAGGTACGGCGCGCGTTGCAGAAGGTCCCAGTAGACGAGCAGGCTCGCGGGGGCCTCGGCCGCCTCGACCCTCTCGCTTCCCCGGGCACCGCTCGGCACGGCGGGCAAATCCTGAATGCCGCGCGGCGGGTCGGGCAACCCGAGCGACCACACGGCGAGCGCGAGGCCCGGCACGCCCGCGACGAAGAACGCCGCCTGCCAGCCGTACCAGTGATCGACGAGGCCACCCACGACGTACCCGAGCGCCGACCCGACGGGAATCGCCATGTAGAAGACCGCGAACACGCGCCCCCGGCTCGCGAGCGGAAAGTAATCGGCGAGCAGCGCGGGCGCGATGGTGCCGTAGGCGGCCTCGCCGATCCCGACGACCGCACGGCCGCCGAGCAGCTGCAGGTAGCTGCGCGCGAGCCCGGAGAGCGCCGTCGCGACGCTCCAGATGGCGATGCCGACCGCCAGGATCCGCGTCCGCGACAGCCGATCGCCGAGAATGCCGAAGAGCGGCGCGGTGAGCATGTAGACGATGAGAAAGCCCGTCATCAGCGCGCCGGCACGCAGGTCCGTGAGCCCCATGTGGGCTCTCTCGAGATCCGGCACGAGCGCGGAGACCACGTACCGGTCGAGGTAGTTGAGCAGATTGACGAGCGTGAGCGCCGTGAGGCCCGCAACCGCGAGCGGCCGGGCGGGCCCGGGGCCCCGAGTGACGCTCCGCGCGGCGGAATCGGTCGGCATGAGCGGCGGCACCTCGACTGCAGAGTGCTCTAGTGTAGCGGTCCGCCACGCTCG
The DNA here is from genome assembly GCA_030040575.1 of Gammaproteobacteria bacterium. GTDB lineage: Bacteria > Pseudomonadota > Gammaproteobacteria > Steroidobacterales > Steroidobacteraceae > JASHUC01. The sequence goes on along the minus strand of JASHTK010000125.1, from coordinate 5,698 downwards.
ACCGTCATTTCGGCGCTAAACTGGCGGATCTCATGAACGACACGAGTCGCACCCCGAAGAGCGGTCAGACCGAGAACGGCCGGCCGCTCGGACTGCCCTACCTCTCACTCCTCGCCGTCGCGGTCGGCATCGTGACGGGCTTCGGGGCGGTCGGCTTTCGCGACCTGATCGGCCTCATTCACAACCTCCTCTTCCTCGGACAGCTCGCCGTCCGCTACGACGCCAATCACTTCACCCCCGCGAGCCCGTGGGGCCCGTTCGTGATCCTCGTTCCGGTCGTCGGTGCCCTCGCCGTCACCTTTCTCGTCGTGCGCTTTGCGCCGGAGGCGAAGGGGCACGGTGTCCCCGAGGTGATGGACGCGATCTACTACGGACGCGGCCTCATCCGCCCGATCGTCGCGGTGGTCAAGTCGCTCGCCTCCGCCATCGCGATCGGCAGCGGCTCGGCCGTGGGGCGCGAGGGCCCGATCATCCAGATCGGGTCCGCGCTCGGCTCGACCCTCGGACAGATCGTGCGGATGCGCACCGGCGAGCGGATCATCCTCGTCGCCTGCGGTGCTGGAGCCGGGATCGCCGCCACCTTTAACACCCCGATCGGCGGGGTGATGTTCGCGATCGAGCTGATGATGCCCGAGGTGAGCGCCCGCACGTTCCTGCCCGTCGCCCTCTCGACCGGCACCGCGACCTTCATCGGCCGATTTTTCTTCGGGGCCCAGCCGGCCTTTGCGGTGCCCCCGCTCGTCCCGCTCCACGTCGATTTGAGCTCCGCGCTCGTGCTGTGCCTGTACGCGGCGCTCGGCGCCGTGATCGGCGTTGCCGCGGCAGGGTTCGTCCGCGGCCTGCACTTCCTCGAGGATCTTTTCGATCGGATCGAGAACCGGTACCTGCGCCACGTCCTCGGCATGCTGGGCGTCGGCCTGCTGATGTACGCCCTGCACGTGCGCTTCGGGCACTACTTCATCGAGGGCGTCGGCTACTCGACGATCCAGGCGATCCTCACGTCCCAGATCTCCGCCTTCGGGCTCCTCCTCCTGCTCTTCCTCTGCAAGGGGCTTGCGACCACGACGAGCCTCGGATCCGGCTCCTCGGGCGGCATCTTCTCCCCCTCGCTCTACATGGGCGCGACCCTCGGCGGCGCCTTCGGCGCCCTCCTCACGATGCTCCGGCTGCCGGTCGCGATCAGTGTGCCCTCGTTCGCGATGGTCGGCATGGGCGCGATGGTGGGCGGCGGCACGGGCGCCGCCATGACGGCCGTCACGATGATCTTCGAGATGACGCGGGACTACGACATCGTGCTGCCGATGATCCTCGCCGTCGCGCTGAGCCTCGGCGTGCGCCGCCTGCTCTCCCGGGAGAACATCTACACGATGAAGCTGCTCCGCCGCGGACACGCCGTACCAAAGGCCTTGCACGCCAACATGTTCCTGGTACGGCGCGCGCAGGATGTGATGGACAAGGACGTCCTCGTCGCTCCCGCGGACACCGACTTCGAGGGGTTTCTCTCCCAGCCCGACCACGCGGGCCGGATGCTTCACGTCGTCGTGACCGACGGCGGACGGATCTTCGGAGTCCTGCGCATCAACACCGCGCTGCGCCAGATCTCCGGCGGCGGCAGCTCGCCGCGCGTCACGCTAGGTGACGTCGCGAGCCGCAATTTCATCGCCGTGCAGCCCGATGACATCGTGTACGACGTGATCGAGCGGATCTGGCACGAGCAGGCAGTGATGGCCGTCGTCCTGCGGGACGGCGCCGGCCCCCAGTCGCTCAATGTCGCGGGCGTCATCACGAAGGAGCACGTCGCGGATTCGGTCGCCGCGAGCATCGCGGTGTATCCGGCCTAACCGAGTCTCCTCTGCCGCCAGATCACCGACGTCGTGCAGCGGACGTCCTGAGCACCCTTCGAGATTCCGGGCTTCGTGTTCACCCAATTGACTTCTCCTTTCTGTCGGATATCGACTTCAGTACAATCCGCGGCCCCGTCTGAAGGACGCACGCGATCCGCTCACCGCGCGATCGCCGTGCTCGAGTACGCCCGTGCCGACCGAGACGCCGATTTCCATTCCGAAGGCCACCGTCTGGCTGCTGCGGCTCGCCGTCCATCCGATCCTCTCCCGCAGCCTCCAGCACGATCCGATGGCGTTCGCCGCCTGGTACGCCGCGGTGGGCCGCGTTCTTCAGTGGCCGGAGCCGGTCGTGAGGATCCAGGAGGTCGAGCGCGCCAAGCGCCTCTCGCTCGGTCGGATGACGAAGCTGCTCTCGCAGATCCATTACGCGTTCTCCGGCCGGACGAACGCGGAGCATGCGAGGCTCGTCCTCGAGGGCTATGCGGTGCACGACTGGGTGAGCCGCCATCCACAGGAGCTCGTGACGGTCGCGACGGCCGCGCACGATGAGCTCGCGCTCCTTTGCACGCCCGGCAGTCCGGCGGTCGAGGCCGCCTCCCCTTTCACCGCACGGCTCACCGACTTGGGGCGCGCGCTGCAGCTCTCGGCTCTGGAGCAGGACATCCTGTCCTTCGCGTTCCTCACCACCGTCTCGCACGAGTTGAGCGGGATCTTCGAGCAGCTCGCCTCGGACCGCTGGACGGCGGGCGTGCTCTGGACGGCGATGTTCGGCGTCTCGAGTGAGGAGCTCGCGAGAGCCATGCGCCCGAGCTCGCCCTTGCGGCTCAGCGGACTGATGCGGCCCGCCGGCCGGCGGGCGCGGTTTGCGAGCGTCTCGCCGTTCTGGGTCGACCTGCTCGCCGGCGCCGATTCGCTCACGGAGGCGGTGCTCGAGCCGCTCGACGACAAGGTCGGGTCGGGTCGCCCGGCTCGCCTGCTCGAGGAAGACACGCGACTCGCCGCGGGTTTGCTCGCCCACGCGACGGAGCCGGGCGTCAACCTCCTGCTCTACGGAGACGCCTCGCTCGAGAAGCGCGAGCTGCTGCGGGAGATCGTCGCGGGCTCAGGTCGCGTGGCCTGGCGCGTCCGGCGCTTCGAGGATGCCCCGCGGGGCGACCTGCCCTCGCTCACGTACGTGGCGTTGCGGCTGCTCGTTGGGACTGCGGCGCCGTCGGTCCTGGTCATCGAGCACCCGGCGGAGGTCCTGCACACCGCGCCGTCCCCGATGTTTCGGGAGCTCTTCGGCATCGAGATCTCCTCCGAGGACAGTCCGCCCTTCGATGAGAACCTCCTCGCGACCAATCCCGTGCCCGCGGTGTGGCTCACCTCCGATGCGAGCGGCCTGCCCGAGGACACGGTCGCGCGGTTCGTCTTTCACGCGCCGCTCAAGAAGGCCGACCGCGCGACGCAGCAGTGCGCGGTGAGAACGCGCCTCAAGAAGCTGCGGCTCGGCAAGGCGGCCGCCGCGGAGATCCTCAAGCTCGACGGCGTGTCGAGCGCCCAGCTCGAATCGGCCGTGAAGGCCGCGAGGCTGGCGCATGCCGAGAGCAGGGCCGACCGCGATCAGGCGATCGTCCAGGCGATCCGGCGCAGCCAGCGCGCGCTCGCGCGCGACCTCACCGAGCGCTTCAGGCCCTCGGTCACCCGCTACTCGCTCGAGTACCTCAACACCGCCGGGCGCTTCACGCCCCGACAGATCCTCGAGAGCTTCCGCAAGCGCCCGAGAGGCTCGGTGCTGCTCTACGGGCCACCCGGCACGGGCAAGACCCAGTTCACCGAGTACCTCGCCGGCGAGCTCGGCTTGCCCCTGGTGAGCAAGAGCGCATCGGAGCTGCTCAGCAAATGGCTCGGGGACTCCGAGAAGAACATTGCCGCGGCGTTCGAGGAAGCCGCGGCCGAGGATGCGATCCTCTTCTTTGACGAAGGCGACAGCTTCCTGCGCAGCCGGGAGCTCGCCCAGCGCAGCTGGGAGGTGACGCAGACGAACGAGCTCCTCCAGCGCATGGAGCGATTCGACGGCATCGTCGTCGTTGCGACGAATCTGTTCCGCAACCTCGATGCCGCGGCCCTGCGGCGCTTCACGTTCAAGATCGAGTTTCGCGAGCTCGATCTCGCGCAGCGCTGGAGGATGTTCGTGGCCGAGGCGGGCTTGAGCGAGGCGCTTGCCTCGATCGACGAGCGGACCCGCGAGCACTGGGAGAAGCGGCTGCTCCTCATGCGCGACCTCACTCCGGGCGACTTTGCAACCGTCAAGCGCCAGTGCCTGGTGCTCGACACGGCGCTCAGCCCGGAGGGTTGGCTCGAGCAGCTCGAGATCGAGTGCGAGATCAAGAGCTCATCGCCCTCGCGAATCCGGTCGGTCGAGGAGCGCGCCTAGACCGCGCGCCTGGATCGCCCGCTTAGACGGCCCGCTCGCCCGCCTGCCCGCTCGCGGCGGGATTACGGCGATGAGGCCTCCTCGAGCGCCTCGAGCCGCGGGCCCTCCACCTTGCCGATCCTCACCGAGGCGTCGTACAGCACGACGCCGAACACGACGACGGCGATCAGCATGGCGATCGATGCCCTCACGTGGCGCGATTCGAACTTGCGGATGTCGGACGCGAAGGCGATGAGGCCGAGCAGCGCCGCGACGACGACGATGGCATCGAGGCTCGCCCGCTGCCAGTAGCTGCCTCCGAGGTGCAGCCACATGCCGAACTCATCGAAGGTGAGCGCCATGGCGAGGCCGTAGACGAGCGCGACCGCTCGTAGAGCCCTCCCCTGGGGCCTCCCGAGGAGCAGATAGGCCCCGACGCCTGCGAGCAGGAAGATGCCGTAATTGAGGTGATGGACGTGCGTCCCCTTCAGGAAGAAGTACAGGTTCGGGATGAGGCGCGCCATGATGAGGAACACGACGACCCGCGAGGCGACGAAGGTGAGAAGGAACGCGAAGAGCGCCCGACGGGCGAGCTGAGTCGTGGTAATGATCACGGGTTGAGGTGCCGGCGATCTCGTGCGGGTCGGCGCGCCTCGAGCGCCGCGGGATGCTACCACGGCCGGGCGGCGGCGGTAGAATCCGGGTCCAGGCGAACGTGCAGCCGTGCTGGCGGAGCATCCGAGATGAGGCGCGTGGCCCGAGCGATCGCCGTGCCAATCCTCGTCGGGCTGGCGCCGGTCGCCTCGGCCGGATGCCGGCTCCTCGAGCTCGCACGGATTCCCGTCACCCTGAACGGACTCGCCCCAACGGTGCCGGCCCGGATCAACGGCGCCGATGCGGCGTTCCTGCTCGACAGCGGTGCGACGCGCAGCGTGCTCTCGCGCGCCGCCGCAGCGCAGTTCAAGCTGCACATCGTCGATGAGGCGGCTCACCCGTCCGCCTTCGATCTGGCGGAGCGAGAGGGACTCGGCCGGGTGCTCGAGCGTGCCCCGACCCGGCTCGTCCTCGAGGGGGTCGGTGGAGGCTCGGACATCGCTTCGGCGACCGTGGATCGCTTCACGCTCTTCAACGTTCCGTTCCATCACGTGCCGTTCGTGGTGGGCGGGACGGCGCCGGCCGGCGTGACGGGGCTCGTGGGTGAAGACCTGCTCAGGCTCGGAGACGTCCGTCCCGACGTGGAGTACGACTTGGCGAGCGGCATGGTCCGCCTGATGCGTCCGGAGGGCTGCGGCGGATCGACCCTCGCGTACTGGGCCACGTCCGAGACGTATTCCGTCATCGAGACCGGCACGAGTCCTCCTGACTCGCCCGTCACGACCGGCACGGCCCTCCTCAACGGGGCGAGGATCCGGGTGATCTTCGATACGGGCACTCCTCGATCGATCGTCTCGCTCCACGC
>JASHTK010000124.1 GCA_030040575.1 Gammaproteobacteria bacterium | reverse complement strand
GCCGAGGACGCGACCCTTCCGATCTACTTGCAGCGCAATCCGGCGTTCCGCCTGCCCGACCCCCACACCCCGATCATCATGATCGGGCCCGGCACGGGCGTCGCGCCGTATCGCGCCTTCCTCTCCGAGAGGGCGCAGACCGGGGCGACCGGGCTCAACTGGCTCTTCTTCGGCGATCGCACCTTCGAGTGGGACTTCCTCTATCAAAGCGAGTGGCTCGAGTGGCGCAAGCGCGGGCTGCTCGCGCGGATGGACGTCGCGTTCTCGCGCGACCAACCCGAGAAGATCTACGTGCAGCACCGCATGCGCGAGCGCGGCGCGGAGCTCTGGAGTTGGCTCGAGGACGGCGCCTACCTCTACGTCTGCGGCGACGCCCCGCGCATGGCCCCGGACGTGCACGCCGCGCTGCTCGAGATCATCGCGACCCACGGCGCCCGCAGCCCCGACCAGGCGGCCGAATACGCTCTTCGGTTGCAACAGGAGCGTCGCTACCAGCGCGACGTGTATTGAGGCGCATGTCCGTCGAGCCGCGCGAACGTCGCGATCTGTCCCGGCCCCTCGAGGAGCTGCACCCGAACGAGCGCTTGAAGCACGAGAGCCGCTACCTGCGCGGCACGATCGCCGCGGGCCTCGCCGATCCCCTCACGGGCGGCATCGAGGAGCGGGATACCCCGCTCACGAAGTTCTTCGGCCTGTACCTGCAGGACGATCGGGACCTGAGAGATGAGCGGCGGCGGGCGAAGCTCGAGCCGCGCTACCAGTTCATGGTGCGCCTGCGGCTGCCGGGCGGGGTGTGCTCGACGCAGCAGTGGCTCGCCCTCGATGCGCTCTCCGACCAGAACGCCGACGGCACGCTGCGGCTCACCTCCCGCCAGACCTTCCAGTTCCACAACGTGCTCAAGCGCCATCTGAAGCGGCATCTGCGTGGGATCGTCGCGGCGGGCCTCGACACGATGGGTGCCTGCGGTGATGGCAACCGCAACGTGATCTGCACGGCGAACCCGCTCCTCTCGCCCGTGCATGCCGAGGTGAATGCGCTCGCCCAGCGCGTGAGCGCGCAGCTGCTCGCCCGCACCGGCGCCTTCCGCGAGATCTTCCTCGATGAGCCGCCGGCCGAGGTGAGGGGGGAGGAGGAGCCGCTCTACGGCCGGACGTATCTGCCGAGGAAGTTCAAGATCGCGCTCACCGTTCCACCGCACAACGACGTGGATGTGTACGCCCACGACTTGGGATTCGTCGCGATCGTCGAGCGGGGCCGGGTCGCGGGCTACGACGTGCTCGTCGGCGGCGGCATGGGCATGACGCACAAGATCCCCGCGACGTTCCCACGGCTCGGCGACGTGGTCGGCCTCTGCACGCCCGCGGACGTGCTCGCGGTCGCCGAGCACACGGTCGCCATCCAGCGCGATTACGGCGATCGCAAGGATCGCGCGCACGCCCGCTTCAAGTACACGATCGAGGACCGGGGCACCGATTGGTTCGCCGAGGAGCTCGCGCGCCGGCTCGGACGCGCGCTCGAGCCCGCCCGCCCCTTTCATCTCGAGTCGAGCGGCGACCGCATCGGGTGGCTGCAGGGCCCCGATGGGCGCTGGCACTACACGCTCTTCGTCGAGGGCGGCCGCATCGAGGACCACCCGCGGCGCAAGCTCAAATCAGGCCTCCGCGCCCTCGCGACCGAGCACCGCGGGGTGTACGCGCTCACCACCAACCAGAACCTCATCATCGCCGGGGTGGCGGGCGCCGAGCGGCCGCGGATCGAGGCGCTCCTGCGCGAGTACGGGATCGAGAACGACGCGAGCACCACCGCGCTGCGACAGAACTCCATCGCGTGCGTCGCGTTGCCGACCTGCGGGCTCGCGATGGCCGAGAGCGAGCGCTACCTGCCGGGCCTGCTCGACCGGGTCGATGCGATCATCGCCGCGGCGGGACTCGAGCGCGAGTCGATCTCCATTCGCATGAGCGGCTGCCCGAACGGCTGCTCGCGGCCGTACCTCGCCGAGATCGCGCTCGTCGGCAAGGCGGTCGGCAAGTACAACCTCTACCTCGGCGCGAGCGCGAACGGCGACCGCCTGAACGCGCTCTATCGGGAGAACATCGGCGAGGCGCAGATCCTCGAGTCGCTCGGGGTCGTGCTGCATCGCTACGCGAAGGAGCGGCGCCCCGGGGAGGCGTTCGGGGACTTCGCCGTGCGCGCGGGCATCGTTCGCGCGATGCCGCACGGCCGGGACTTCCAGCGCGAGCTCGCCGAGGCGAGCTGATCGCGCTACGCTCGCCCCGGCCGCACCGTCGATCGAACCCCATCATCGAGGCTCCCTCATCGCTTCCCTCGAGCGGGCCCCCGGGCCCGAGCTCGCTGCGCAGACGCTGGCGAGCGCGGCTGCGCGCCTTCGACGCGCGCTTGAAGGCGGCGACGATCGCGGTGCTCGCCGCCCTCGTGCGCGCCGGCGGCCCGCGCGATCTGCCGGACTGGCGATCCGGTCCGCATCGCGTGCTTTACCTGCGCTACGACCGGATCGGGGACATGGTGCTCGCGACCGGCATCATCGAGGCGATCGTCAAGGCGCAGCCGACCGTCACGGTCGACGTGCTCGCCTCCGTCCGCAACGCCGAGGTGCTCCGCGGCAACCCCTACGTCGGTCAGGTCCTGACGATCGACAAGTCGCGCCCCTTCAGCTACCTGACGGCGCTCGCGCGCGCGCGCCGCATGCGCTATGACGCTGCGCTCGACACGATGGTCATGGCCCCGTCGCTCACGACGACCCTGCTCATGTGGGGAAGCGGCATCCGCCACCGCATCGGTGTCGGCGGGCGGGGCAACGACTTCGCGCTGACGTTTCACGCGCCTCGTCTGCGGTCTGCTCGCCACTACGTCGACCACTCGGCGGCCCTGCTCGCCGCCTTCGGCGTCGATCCGGAAGGCGTGGCGGCTGTGGCTCGCGGCTCGGGACATGATTCGGCAGCGGCGGTGCAGGCACCTCGCGGCGCGTGGCCGAGCTTTGGGTGGGGCGTCTGGATGCCGAAGATCTTCCTCACGCCGGATGAGCTGCGCGAAGGCGAGGAGCGCTGGCGCGAGGCCGACGCCGCGACCGGCGACGGGGCGACGCGGCGCCGGCTGGTCGTCAACGTGTCGTCGGGCCGCGAGTGGCGTTACTGGACCGAGGAGGGCTTCGTCGGCATCCTGAAGCGGGTTCGCGACCGCTTCCCCGCGGTCGCGATGCTCGTCGTCGGCGCCCCGGAGGACGCGTCCCGCATGGAGCGCATCGCCCGGGGCGGTGGCGCGCCCATCGCGCAGACGCCTCGCTGGCGGGAGCTCGCGGCGATCGTCGCCGCGAGCGACTTCTCGTTCACGGCCGACACCTCGGTGACGCACGTCGCCTCCGCCTTCGGGAAGCCCGCGGTCGCGCTCTTTCCCCGGGGCGACGGGGTGTTGTACGGGCCCTACGGCACGAGGGGCTTCAGCGTGTCGACGACCGCTCCCACCCTCGAGCGGATGACCGTCGATGACGCCTGGCCGGCGCTCGAGGCGATGATTCTCACCGACCGGCCGGAGGCCAGGACCCGAGCGGCGGCTAGCGGCTAGCGGAAGAGCTTCAGCGCGTTCTTCACCGTCTCGAGCACGCCCCAGAGCAGGGGGATGCCGACGAAGCCCCACGCGAGAAGGAGATCGATCGTCCGCGTGCCGCGCGTGCGCTCGCTCATGCTCGTCCCCCTTCTCCGGCGGTGGCCGCGATCTGCGGCTCACCGTGCCCCATGTGGTGCCGCTCGTGGACGGCATCGATGAAGAAGTTGCAGAAAAATCCCACGACGAGCAATCCGGCCATGATGTACATGGACAGATCGTACGCGTGGGCCTTCGCGACGCCGTGACCGACCTCGTACTGGCGGATGTAGTTGACGAGCACGGGGCCGAAGACTCCCGCGGCCGACCAGGCGGTGATCAGGCAACCGTGGATCGCGCCCACGTAGCGCGTGCCGAACATGTCCTTCAGGTACGCGGGTACGGTCGCGAACCCGCCCCCGTACATGCTGATGATGACGAGGCAGCAGAGCACGAACAGGCCGACGTTGCCGATCGCGCCCGCGGTCGGCACCATCGCGTAGAGCACCGTGCCGATGAGGAAGAAGCAGAAGTAGGTGCTCTTGCGACCGATCAGATCCGAGATCGAGGCCCAGAAGAACCGGCCGCCCATGTTGAAGAGGCTCATGAGCCCGACGAACCCGGCGGCGGCGATCGCGGTCACTCGACCCGGGAACATCTCCTGGCTCATCGCCGACGCCTGGCCGATCACGCCGATGCCCGCCGTCACGTTGAGGCAGAGCACCCACCAGATGAGCCAGAACTGCGGCGTCTTCAAGGCCTCGTAAACGTGAACGTCGGCCGTCGTCACCAGTCTTCGCGGTGTCGCCGGCGCGGTCCAGCCGGCCGGCTGCCAGCCCGGCGCGGGAATCCGCACGATGGCCGAGCCGACGATCATGAAGCACAGGTAGATGACCCCGAGGCACACGAAGGTCTCCTCGACCCCGACGTGCGTCGGCGTCGAGAAGCGGGCCATGAGCCACACCGAGAGCGGGGAGGCAATGAGCGCGCCGCCCCCGAATCCCATGATCGCCATCCCGGTCGCCATGCCCGGGCGGTCCGGGAACCACTTGATGAGCGTCGAGACGGGCGAGATGTAGCCGAGTCCGAGCCCGCAGCCCCCGATGAGGCCGTATCCCAAGTAGACGATCCAAATGTCGTGCGCGTGAACGCCCGCGGCGGCAACGAAGAAGCCTCCGCCGAAACACAGCGCGGCCGTCAGCATGGCGCGGCGCGGGCCGCTGTCCTCCACCCACCGGCCGAGCAGGGCCGCGGAGACGCCGAGGACAAAGATCCCGAGGGTGAAGATCCAGCCGATGTCGGTGAGCCGCCAGTCGCCGGGCGCCGAGTGGTCGATGCCGATGAGGCGGGTCATCGGCAGGTTGAAGACGCTGAACGCGTACGCCTGCCCGATGCACAGATGAATGCAGAGTGCCGCAGGCGGCACCATCCAGCGGCTGAAGCCCGGGCCGGCAATCGTCCGCTCACGATCGAGGATCGACAGGACGCCCATCGTGTGTACCCCCCTCACCTCGCGGTCCCCCGCCGCCGCCCCATCTTACGTCGGATCGCGGCGTCTTTCCGCATGCTGCCTACGCGCCGATCGTGACAGCGATGTGACAGCCCCGGCCTCAGGTGAGCGCGAAATCGTGACGACATTCTGGTGGACTATACGCGTTGCCGAACGATACACGCGGGGGCTATACCGGCAGCGGAACCATCGATCATCAGATCGTGGCGGGGTCCGTGAAACCGAGAGACGACCGTCCCACCGCTCGCGAGCGCACATGAATATCGGACTCATCCAGGTTCGAGGACTCGGCGACATCCTGATCGCTCTGCCGATCGCGAGGTTCTACTACGATCAGGGCCATCAGATTCATTGGCCGATCCTCGATGCGCATGTGAGGTGCTTCCAGGAGGCCTGCCCCTGGGTGCGCTGGTCCGCAGTGGCGTGGGACCCGCAGGGCGACTACATGTACCAGACGCCGCTCTCGATACTGAAGGGGGGCGTCGATCGAATCATTTGCCTCTATCACCATCTATCGAGCGAGCCCGCCTTTACGCCGGACCCCGTGCTCGCGTCCGTCCTGAAATTTGATCAGTACAAGTATGCGATCGCCAACGTGCCCTTCCGGGAAAAGTGGACGCTCTCGAGATGCATCACGAGAAACCCGGAGCGCGAGCGGGCGCTGCGCGAGAAGTTGGTTCGCCAGGAACGCTATGTGGTCGCACATCTCAAAGGAGGCGACGAGGTCTGTCACTTCGACCTCGGCCCCGCGTTGCGTCGCGGCTACCAGATCGTCGAGATATCCGAGGCCACCGACTCGATATTCGATTGGCTCGCGATTCTGGAAGGCGCCGGCGTCCTGGTGCTCATCGACAGTGCGTTCTCGAACCTGGTCGATCAACTGATGATCGGGGAGAGGATACCGAGAATCTACATCCGCAGATCCCACAAGCAGGTGGGCTGGACGCCTGTGCTCGCGGGGCCGTGGCAATACCTCTAGCGCGAGCGGCTTCCTCCGCCGATTCCGGGCCCCTGCGCCGACCCGACCGCGGCCCGCCGCGGGCTCCCCCCATCGGGAGGCTCATGCGCCTGACGAGCGCGCCGCCTGCGAGTGCGCAAAGCCCGGAGTCTCGGCTTCCGGCTCGCCGCGCAGCCTCGCCTGCAGCATGCCGAGCGCCGTCGCGGGGTCGTCGGCGTACTCGAAGAGGCGCAGGTCCTCGCGATCGATGGTGCCGTGGCGGACGAGCGCCTGAAAGTCGATGACCTCGCTCCAGTACTCGCGCCCGTAGAGGATCACCGGAATCTCGCGCGAGAGCTTGCGGGTCTGCGCGAGCGTCAGGATCTCGCAGAGCTCATCGAGCGTGCCGAACCCGCCCGGAAAGACGACGAGCGCGCGGGCGAGATGCGCGAACCAGAGCTTGCGCATGAAGAAGTAATGAAACTCGAAGGTGAGCTCGCGCGTGATGTACGGGTTCGGCCGCTGCTCGCGCGGCAGGCTGATGTTGAGGCCGATGGTGCGTCCGCCGGCCTCCGAGGCGCCGCGGTTCGCCGCCTCCATGATGCCGGCGCCTCCCCCCGAGCAGACGACGTACCGGTGCTCGTGCGAGGGGAGGCCCTTCGACCACACCGTAATCAGCCTCGCGAGCTCCCGCGCCTCCTCGTAGTAGCGCCCGAGGGGGCCCTCCGGCGTGAGCCGCGCCGACCCGAAGAAAACGATGGTGTCGTGCACCCGGGCGCGCCGGAAGCGCTGCAGGGGCTCGAGGTACTCCGCGAGGATGCGCAGCGGTCGCGCCTCATCGCTCGCGAGGAACGCCGCCTCCTCGTAGGCGAGTGGCCGCCGGTTGGGGGGATGCGAATCGCTCATGCTGGGCCTCGACTCTCCTCGCCGGCCGGCCTCGCGTCGGCGCGCGAGATCTTGCCGTCGGACCTGGATAAAGATACAGTACCCACCTGCGAAGCGCCCGCGCCAGCCGTTCGCGCCCGCCGCACCCCGCAAGGAGTGGCCTTCATGCAGACGTTCGAAGCTTTCCTGCCCGCCCGCTGTGTCCGCGAGCCCCTCGTGCCGCCGCCTCCGCCCCGACTGCGCCTCGCGCCCGTGCGCATCCGGGTTGCCGATCCCGTGCGCGCTCACCTCGCTCAGCTCATCGCGGAGCTCGAGCTCGCCCGCGCGGCGGTCGTCGCATCCGTCGCCGCGCTCCACCATCAGAACTGCGAGATCGATGCGGACATCGCGCGCGTGCTGCAGCGACGCGTGGGCGATGTGATCGGCGTGCAGGTCGAGAAGTCGCAGCAGTTGCTCGCGGCGCTCGGCGGGGCGACCCGGTAGCCGCCCCGCTCGCTCCCGCGGCGTGCCCGCCGGCCGCTATTGTGGGCCGGACTGGCCGGCCGAGAGCAGCGCGTCGACCTCCTTCTCGGCGGTGAGCCAGTCGTCCTGCTCGAAGCCGGGCGCGAACCCGCGGCGCTCCGCGCGCA
>JASHTK010000123.1 GCA_030040575.1 Gammaproteobacteria bacterium | reverse complement strand
GCTCGCTCGCCGCACTCGGGGTCGCCGAGCCGCGCGCCGAGCATCGATCCCCGGACCGTCGCGCCCGCGACGCCGTGGTGATCCACCACGCCCGCGAGCACAACCTCAAGAACATCGACGTGCAGATCCCCCGCGATCGCTTCACCGTCGTCACGGGCGTGTCGGGCTCGGGGAAGTCCACGCTCGCATTCGACATCCTGTTCAACGAGGGACAGCGCCGCTATCTCGAGTCGCTGAACGCGTATGCCCGCCAGTTCGTGCAGCCCGCCGCGCGGCCCGACGTGGATGCGATCTTCGGAATTCCCCCGACGGTCGCGATCGAGCAGCGGACCAGCCGCGGCGGGCGCAAGAGCACCGTCGCGACGCTCACGGAGATCTATCACTTCCTGCGCGTCCTCTACGTCAAGCTCGGCGTGCAGTACTGCCCGGACTGCGAGACGCGCATCGAGCCGCAGAGCCTCGGCTCCATCGCCGCGCGGCTGCTCGCGGACTTCCGCGGCCGGCGTGTCACGCTGCTCGCTCCGCTCATCGTCGCCCGCAAGGGCTTCTATACCGAGCTTGCCAAGTGGGCGGCCAAGAAGGGCTACAAGGAGCTGCGCGTCGATGGCACGGCGCTGCCGACCGCGCGCTGGCCGCGGCTGAACCGCTTCAAGGAGCACACGATCGAGCTGCCCGTCGGCACGCTCGAGGTGAGCGCGCGCAACGACGGAGCCTTGCACGAGGCGCTCGCGCGCGCGCTCGACTACGGCAAGGGCCAGGTGAGCGTCCTGCCCGCGACGGGCAGCGGCCGCGCGGTCATGTTCTCCACCAAGCGCGCCTGTCCCTCCTGCGGGCGCAGCTTCGCCGAGCTCGATCCGCGCCTGTTCTCCTTCAACTCCAAGCACGGCTGGTGCGAGAGCTGCTACGGCACGGGGCTCGAGATGGCCGGCTTCTCCGCGGAGCAGACGGGCGAGGAGGTGTGGTGGAACGAGTGGTACGACCGCGAGCCGAGTCCGTGCGGGGCGTGCGGCGGCAAGCGCCTGAATCCGGTCGCCCTGCACGTGCGCTTTCGCGACCGCTCCATCGCGGATCTCGCCTCGCTCTCGGTTGCCGGCTCGGCCGAGCTCATCGCGCGGCTGAAGCTCGACTCCCGCGAGCGGCAGATCGCGCGCGATCTGCTCGCGGAGATCCGCGGGCGGCTCGATTTTCTGATGCGCGTCGGCCTCGGGTATCTCACGCTCGACCGGGCGGCGCCGACGCTCTCGGGCGGCGAGGCGCAGCGCATCCGGCTCGCCGCGCAGCTCGGCTCGAACCTGCAGGGCGTGTGCTACGTGCTCGACGAGCCGACGATCGGCCTGCACCCGCGCGACAACCGGGTGCTGCTCGACTCGCTCGCCGAGCTCGCCTCCCACCGCAACACGCTCGTCGTGGTCGAGCACGACGAGGAGACGATCCGCCGCGCCGACCACCTGCTCGACTTGGGTCCCGGCGCCGGCGTGTGCGGGGGCGAGCTGGTCGGAGCCGGCACGGTCGCCGATCTCATCGGCAATCCCCGCTCGACGACCGGCCGGTACTTGCGAGCCCCCCTGCGCCATCCCGCGCGGCCGCATCGCGAGACCACCCCGGCGACCCCGGGGCTCGAGCTCGAGCGGGTGGAGCTGCACAATATCAAAGGCATCGACGTGCGGATCCCCCTCGGCCGGCTGATCGTCGTCACCGGCGTCTCGGGCTCCGGCAAGTCCACGCTGGCGCGGGACGTGCTGTACGCGAATCTGCGGCGACTGCTCGCGGCGGACGCGGCGCGCGGCGCACGCCGGGGCGCAGGAGGCCATTCAGGGAACGGCAGGCGCTCGAGCCGGCCGGCACGGGCCGGCATGGGCAAGGCCGAGCTCATCGGCTGTCGAGCGGTGGTCGGGATCGAGCGAGTCGACCGCGTCCTCGAGGTGGACCAGACGCCGATCGGCAAGACGCCGCGCTCGTGCCCGGCGACCTACGTCGGATTCTGGGACGACATCCGCTCGGTCTACGCAGGTACGACCGAGGCGCGCATCCGCGGGTACACCGCGAGCCGATTCTCCTTCAATACCGCCGGCGGGCGCTGCGATGCGTGCGAGGGCCAGGGCGTCAAGACGATCGAGATGAGCTTCCTGCCCGATGTGAAGGTGCTCTGCGACACGTGCGGCGGGCGGCGCTTCAACTCGGAGACGCTCTCGGTCCTGTGGCGGGAGAGAAGCATCGGAGATGTGCTCGCGCTCAGCGTCGATGATGCCGTCGAGCTCTTCGCGGCGCTTCCCCGAGTGCATCACGCCTTGAAGCTCCTGCAGGACGTGGGTCTCGGCTACCTCACCCTCGGCCAGCAGAGCCCGACCCTCTCGGGCGGCGAGGCACAGCGCATCAAGCTCGTGACCGAGCTCGCGAAGGTGCGCAGCGGGGGCCGCGCGGGCCCCCGGCAGCAGCCGAAGCACACGCTCTACGTGCTCGACGAGCCCACGGTCGGGCTACACATGGCCGACGTCGAAAAGCTCATCGCGGTGCTGCATCGATTGATCGACGCCGGCAACACGGCGGTCGTCGTCGAGCACAATCTCGATGTGATGGCCGAGGCGGACTGGGTCATCGACATGGGTCCCGAGGCGGGAGAGGATGGCGGACGCATCGTCGCGCAGGGCACGCCCGCCGCGATCGCCGCGAAGAAGGCTCGATCCCATACGGGACGGGTGCTCGATGCGTTCCTGCGCGAGCGCGCGGCGCCCGAGGATCCCTCCTCCGCGGCTCCCCCCTCCGAGGCGCGCTCATCCGAGGTTCCGGCGCACGCGAGGCAGGCGTAGAGTCTCACCCATGGCGCACGACCTCACTTGCTGGAAGTGCGGCGCCTCGCTCGCGGCCGTGACGCTGCCGCTGCGGCGGCTCGAGGAATGCCCGAAGTGCCGCGCGGAGCTGCACGTGTGCCGGATGTGTGTCGAGTACGATCCGCGCGTCGCGAAGCACTGCCGCGAGCCGATCGCCGAGGAAGTCCGCGACAAGGAGCGGGCGAACTTCTGCGACTACTTCAAGCCCCGTCCGGGCGCCTATACCCCGGCGAATACCGCAGAGGTCAACCAGGCGCGTGCCGAGCTCGAGAAGCTGTTCGGACGGAAGTAGGACGCGGCGATCCGAGCCTCTGCGGCTCAGCGATCCTTGCGCGACCGCTCGGCGAGACGGTCGAGGAGTCTCATGAACGGCGAGCTCTTGCGCTCCGGCGTCTTGAGCGGGCGCACGCCGTTTGAGCCGCTTGCCGCGCCGCGCTGGTCGTCGATCTCGAGCTCATCCGCACCGAGAATCTCGAGCGTCTCCTCGAGCGTCTGCGGCGCGCGCTTCTCGCCGGCGCGGACGCGGCCGGCAGCCCCTTTGGCCGAGCGCTTCGGAGCAGGCGCGGCCGCGCGCGGCTTGGCGGGCGCCTTCTGCTCGGGTGCGGGCCGCGGCGGCGGATCGTCCTCGAAGAGCTTGAACTCCGCGGTCGGCTCGGGCAGCCGATCGCGCACCGGCGATCCGCCGGCCGCGGGCTTCGCCGCACGGGCCGGATCGGCGCTCGAGATCGGGCTCGAGCCGGCACCCGGCTTCGTGCCGGAGCCGGCATCGCAGGCGCGACCGCGCTCCTGCGGGCTCACCGGCACCACCGCGACCGAGTTGAAATCGGAGCGGACGTAGTGGGCGACCTGCTTCGCAGAGATGGCGTCGCTGAAGAATCCGAGCCGCAGGCCGTACCAGCGGCGGCCTTCGCGACTGCCCTCGACCGTGTAGAGCGTGTAGGCCCCGAAGATTGCGAGCGGCGGTACGCCCGCCACGTCGATGGGCTGCACCGACCACTGCAGCTGCACGGCGAACGACACCGGCGCGTTGGCCGCGACGGCCTCCTTCAGTGCGCGGCGGGTGGCGGTATCGTCGGGCTTGAGCAGCGAGATGCTGCTGTCCGGCTCGGCGCGCTCGCCATCGGACCGGCGGCTCTCGAGCAGCCGCAGCACCTGCGTGTCGGTCAAGCCGTGCTCCGCCTCGGCCTCCGTCACCGGCGTGCGCGGCGCCTCGATGCTCGGCATCTCGCGGGTCGCAGCCGACTCCTCGAGGGAAGCGAGCACCTCGCGCACGTTCGAGAGCTTCGAGGTGGATCCGGCACCCGCGGCACCCGGAGCGGGTGTCGCGGCGGCCGCCGCCTTCGGTGCCTCGGTCGCCTTGAGCACTGCCGCCTTCGGCGCCGCGCCCGGCTTCGCAATCCCCGCCGGCCGCGCTACCGCGGAATGGGCGGCGACCGGGCTCGCCACGACTTGCGGCTTGGCCACGACTTGCGGCTTGGCCACGACCTGCGGTTTGGCTCCGACCGGCGCGGCTCCGCCCCCGGGCGTACCCCCGGCAGATCTCGGCGAGACGCTCGATTTGGCGGCGGCCCGATCGAGCGCTTGAGGCTTGGTCGCATGGGACGTGTGGGACGTGTGCGACGCATGCGACTTGTGTGCCGCATGCTTGGCGACCGAAGACGCCACGGAGGCTGCCGCGCCCGCGCGGGCGGCCGGAGCGGGGGCCGCTCGGACCGTCGCAGGCGCTTCGGAGTTCCCGGGCGCCGCGGCGGGCTCGGGGGCCGCCCGAAGCACGGGAATGGCGCGCGGGAGCTGAGGCTCCTGCGGAGCCCCAGGGGCCACCGCCGATTGCTCACGCGCCCGGAGGCGCTTGCCCGGCGCCTCTCCGGCCCAAGCGCCGGGGTAGAACTCTCTCACGACGGCGGTCCATTTCTCCGCCTCCTCCAGTGTCGCGAAATACCCCATGTGCAGCCGGAAGCGCTCCCTGCCGTCCTCCAGTCGCCGGCTCACGAAGAACGCGAATCGCTTGAGCTCGGGATCCTGCGGCTGGGAGAGCGCCATCGGAGTCGTCGAGGAGCAGAGATTGACGACGAAGGATCCGGCGGGCTCGGCCCGCGCCGCGATATCGGCACGAGGCCCGCCCGCGGCGGCCGGCTGTGCATGAGGTGGTGTCATACGTCTTCCCCGGAACGATCGATCGAGCCGCCGCTCTGCAGGGACCGACGAGACGGTGAGGAGAAGACCGGGCGCGCGCGCGGTGCGTGCCGCCTGTGGCAACCCCGCCGTCATAGGACCTCGTCCCTTAGACCGGTGGCTTTGCGTCCCCGTCTTTCGACGGGTTTGCCCTGAGCACTCCTTCAGAGTGTCGGAAACGCGCGACGATCCGTCAAGGGAGAATTTGCGCAGTCTCTCTCATCCATCGCTGCCGCCCGCGGCAACGCCTCGCGCTGTCGCAAGGAGCAGACATAACCGGAGCCTCTGCTCACCATAACGCGCTCGAGGCCGATCAGCCGGCCTCTCGCGCCGCATCGTCCGACGGGGAGGCGCTTCGCGCGTCGAGCAGCTCCGTGATCCCCGCGGCCGACAGAGGACGCGCCAGGTAGAACCCCTGCGCGAGGTCGCACCGGTGCTCGCGCAAAAAGTCGAGCTGCTCGATGCTCTCGACGCCCTGCGCCACGACGCGCTTGCCGAGCGCGTGCGCCGTCTTGATGGCCGTCGCGACGAGCTCGACGGCCTCCGAGTCGTGCGGGATGCGGCCGATCAAGGCGCCATCGAGCCTCACCACCGCGATCGGGTGATGGCGCAGATCGCCCATCGAGGAGTCGCCGGCGCCGCAGCCATCGAGCGCGAGGCGAACGCCGAGCTGCTCGAGTCGCGCGAGCGAGGCCGCGGCCCCCTCATCCCCGAGCACGCTCGGGGCAAGCTCGAGCTCGAGAAGCTCGCTCGGGAGCGCGTGCTTGTCGAGCGCCCGCCGGACGGCGCGCGGGAACTCCGCATCCTGCAGCTGCTGCAGGCAGACGCTCACGGCCAGGCGCGGCAGTGCGCTCCCGAGGTCGCGCCAGGCCGCGAGCTGCGAGCACGCGGCATCGAGCACCCAACCGCCGATGTCCACGATCAGCCCGCTCTCCTCCGCGGCCGGCACGAACTCCTCGGAGTGGCGAGCGCCGTCGCGCGGCGCATGCCAGCGCAGCAGCGCCTCGATCCCCGCGAGCGCCCCGTCGGCGACGGCGAACTGCGGCTGGTAGAACAGGGAGAACTGTCTCCGGCGCAGCGTGCGCGGCAGCCCCGCGCCGCCGAGCGAGGTCGCCCCGGCGCTCACGGCGCTCACGGCGCTCGGGGCGCTCACGGCGCCGCGGTCCTCGAGCATGATGCGGCTGCCGCCGAGGTCCTTCGCCCGATACATCGCGGTGTCCGCGTGGCGCACGAGGTCCTCGATGCCCGTGCCGTCATCCGGAAAGAGCGCGACGCCGATGCTCGCGGAGATCCGGTGCTCGCTCGGCCCGATGCGGATCGGAAGCCGCAAGGTCTCGGCCACGCGCTCGGCGACGGCGCGGGCCGCCGCGGCATCGCTCACCTCCTGCAGAACGATGGTGAACTCGTCGCCCCCGAGCCGCGCGACCAGATCCCCCTCCTTGATGCACGCCCGGAGCCGTTGCGCGACGACCGTGAGCAGCTGATCCCCGACGCCGTGCCCGAAGCCGTCGTTGACCCGCTTGAAGTGATCGAGGTCGATGTAGAGAAGCGCGCCGCGTGAGGCCCCCGCCGCCGAGCCCGCGATCTGCTGGGACAGGCAGTCGCGGAACAGCAGCCGGTTCGGCAACGCGGTGAGCGGATCGTAATGCGCCTGACGGTAGAGGCGCTCGTCCCGAGCGCTCCTCGAGAGTGCGACGGCGAGCCGCCCGGCGAGCTCGCCTCCGCAACGGGTCAGGCGCGGGCCGGTATCGGGCACTTCCGTGAAGCCGGCGGCGAGAATCGCCTCCACGCGGCCGGAGCCGATGACCGGCCAGACCCAGAACACGTCCGCTCCGCTGTCCTTCAGCGGCCCGAGGAAGCTGTGGCG
>JASHTK010000003.1 GCA_030040575.1 Gammaproteobacteria bacterium | reverse complement strand
GCACCCGCGGCGCCCGCGGTTGCCGCCGCGCGCCCGCCCCGCCCGAAGCGTCTGCCGCGCTCGGGCGCCTGGGCGATGAGCTCGCGGCACTCCTCGAGCGTGAGCGACCGAGGATCGCGGCCCTTGGGGATCTTCGCGTTCTTCTTGCCGTCCGTGATGTAGGGGCCGTACCGTCCGTTCAACACCTGCAGGCCCGCCCCGAAGTCCGCGATGATCCGGTTCGCGTCGGCTTCCTGCTTGAGGCGGATCACCTCGAGCGCGCGCTCGTGGGAGACCGTGTACGGATCGTCCTCGCGGAGCGAGACGTACCGCTCGCCGTACTTGAGGTAGGGGCCGAAGCGCCCGATGCTCGCGACGATCGGCTCTCCCGCCGCCGTCTGCCCGAGCGCGCGCGGCAGCTTGAACAGCTCGAGGGCCTCCGCGAG
The DNA here is from genome assembly GCA_030040575.1 of Gammaproteobacteria bacterium. Taxonomy (GTDB): domain Bacteria; phylum Pseudomonadota; class Gammaproteobacteria; order Steroidobacterales; family Steroidobacteraceae; genus JASHUC01. The sequence goes on along the minus strand of JASHTK010000003.1, from coordinate 3,222 downwards.
CGTGATCGCATCCATCTTCTGGCCGCGGCGCAGCCCCGCGAAGCGCGGCTTCTCCGGGTCGTCCTTCGTTCCGATCTGCACGAACGGCCCGTACCGGCCCATGCGCACCGTCACCGGCTTGCCAGTGGCGGGGTCCTTGCCGAGCTCGCGCGCCTGCGCGACCTCCTCGCGCGTCACGTGCTTGTCGGTGCGCTCGACCTGCCGGATGAAGGGTTTCCAGAACTTCTCGAGCGGCGTCGTCCACTCCTCCTCGCCTCGGGAGATGGCGTCGAGCTCGTCCTCCATCGACGCCGTGAACCCGTACTCGACGTAGCGATGGAAGTGATGAGTGAGGAAGCGGTTGACGATCTTGCCGACATCGGTCGGCACGAACCGCCGGCTGTCCATCTCGACGTACTCCCGATCCTGCAAGGTGGAGATGATCGTCGCGTAGGTGGAGGGCCGGCCGATCCCGTACTCCTCGAGCGCCTTGACGAGGGAGGCCTCGGTGTAACGCGGCGGCGGCTCGGTGAAGTGCTGATCCGCGTGGACGGAGGTGAGCCTCGCGAGGTCGCCCACGCTCATGGGCGGCAGCACGTGGTCCGCGTCCTCGGCCTTCGCATCGTCCGCGTCCTCCTGGTAGACGGCGATGTAGCCGGGCTGCACGAGCGTCGAGCCGTTCGCCCGCAGCACATGGCGCTGCGGTCCGTCCGCTCCGGCGAGCAGGTCCACGGCGACGGTATCGAAGAGGGCATGGCTCATCTGCGAGGCGACCGCGCGGCGCCAGATGAGCGCGTAGAGCCGGTACAGCTCGCCGTCGAGCTTGCCTTCGATCCCCATGGGCGTGATCGCGGCGGACGTGGGCCGGATCGCCTCGTGCGCCTCCTGGGCGTTCTTCGACTTCGTCTTGTAGATGCGGGGCTCCTCGGCGACCGCATCCGCCCCGTAGAGGCGGGCCGCGACCTCGCGAATCTCGCTCACGGCCTCCGCGGCGAGGGCGACGGAGTCCGTGCGCATGTAGGTGATCAAGCCGACGCTGCCCTCCCCGATGTCCACCCCCTCGTACAGCTGCTGCGCGAGCCGCATCGTGCGGCGCGCGTTGAAGCCGAGCTTGCGGGCCGCCTCCTGCTGCAAGGTGGACGTGGTGAACGGCGGAGCCGGATGGCGCCGGCGCTGCTTGCGGTCCACCGCGACGACCCGCAGCTCGCCGGGCCGGCCGTCCGCCGCGCCGGCGGCGGCCTCGATCGTGTGCTGCGCCTCGCGCGCGGCGGTCTCGCTCACGAAGCTGAACTGCTCGACCTTCGCGCCCCGATACTCGATGAGCTTGAGGTCAATGGCCTCGGCCGAGTGCTCGCCCTCGGCCTCGAGGGTCCAGTACTCCTGCGCCCGGAACGCCGCGATCTCCTCCTCCCTCTCGCAGATCATGCGCAGCGCCGGGCTTTGCACCCGTCCCGCGGAGAGCCCCCGCCGCACCTTCTTCCACAGCAGCGGCGAGAGATTGAATCCGACGAGATAATCGAGCGCGCGGCGCGCCTGCTGCGCGTTCACCAGCTCGGCCGAGAGGCCGCGCGGGCTCGCGACCGCCTCCCGGATCGCGTTGCGCGTGATCTCGTAGAACGCGACGCGGTGCACGGTCTTGCTGTCGAGCGCGCCGCGAGCCTTGAGGATCTCCATCAGGTGCCAGGCGATCGCCTCGCCCTCGCGGTCCGGGTCGGTCGCGAGGTACAGCGCCTTCGACTTGCGCAGGCTCCGGGCGATCGCCTCGACGTGGCGCTCGCTCTTCTCGAGCATCCGGTACTGCATGGCGAAGCGCCGGTCCGGGTCGACCGCGCCTTCCTTCGGGACGAGGTCGCGCACGTGCCCGTAGGAGGCGAGCACTTCGAAATCCTTGCCCAGGTACTTCTTGATGGTGCGCGCCTTGGCGGGCGACTCGACGACGACCAGGTTGTCAGCCATGACCTTGTGCGGGATCTCAATTCGGCGGGCGAGCGGGGCAGTCGAGCGCGAGATCCTCCATCCGGGCGAAGGCCTGCTCCTGGCCGGGCTGACTCGAGAGGACCATGAGCACGACCCACTTCAACTGCTCGGTATCCAGCTCGTCGGCATCGAGGGCGAGCATGCGGTCCACGACGATCTCCCGCTGGGGCGCCGAGAGCACGCCGAGGCGCTCGAGGGTCATGAGGAAGCCGCGGCACTCCGTCGAGAGCCGGGTGAGCTCGCAGTCGGAGAACACCCGCACCGACCGGCCGCTGCCCGCGACCCCCTGATGCGAGCGCTCGCCGGCGAGCTCCGCGAGCCAGTCGAGCGCGCGCTCGACGTTCGCGTGCGCGAATCCCGCCCCCTCGAGGTGGCGCGCGAGATCGTCCCGCTCGAGGAGCTCGGGCGCCTCATCGAGCATGTAGCGGTCGAAGACGTAGATCAGGATGTCGAGAACGCTGGTAGTCATGGCGAGAGTCAGGTTAGGCGACAGTAACGCCCGCCGGGATGAAGTGCGACACGCCCCCGGAGCTCGAGAATCAGCAGCATCGATGCAATGCAGCCGCTCGCGAGACCGGTTCTTTCGGCGAGCGTACTGATGCTCACGGGCTCGAAGCCGAGGGCATCTAACAGGATTTCGCCATCCTTGTCCAATGGCCGGGAGCGGCCGGGCGGCGCCGGCCCCTCGGACGGGGTGGATACAAGTATTTGATCCGAAATAGAAATTCCAAGATCCTGCAGCACCTCGGAGGGGCCGGCGGCGAGCCGCGCCCCCTGGCGGATGAGCTCGTGGCACCCCGCCGAGAGCGGGCTGCGAACTGAGCCCGGCACGGCGAACACCGGCCGGCCGTTCTGCATCGCAGCACGCGCAGTGATCAGGGAGCCGCTGTGGCGCGAGGCCTCCACCACCACGGTCGCGAAGGCGAGCCCACTCAGCATGCGATTGCGCTGCGGAAAGTGCGCCCGTCGCGGCGGGGCCCCCGGGGGAAAGCGCGAGATGAGCGCGCCGCGCTCGCGGATCCGCCCGGCGAGTGCATGGTGCTCGCGAGGATAGAGGGCATCGAGCCCGTGCGCGCAGACCGCGACCGTCACCCCCTCGGCATCGAGCGCGCCTTGATGGCTGGCTGCGTCGATCCCGACGGCAAACCCGCTCGCCACGGCGATTCCGGCGCGCGCAAATGACGCGGCAAGCTCCCGGGCGAGGGCTCGGCCGGTGGCCGTGGCGGCCCGGGCGCCGACCATCGCGATCTGGCGGGCGGCGAGCGC
>JASHTK010000122.1 GCA_030040575.1 Gammaproteobacteria bacterium | reverse complement strand
ATGCGAGCCGCGCAGCGTTCCGAGCGTGTTCGCTTCCACCTATGGCGATCCTGCGGTGAGCCACTCGGTGTGCGAGCAGCTCGCGCGGGCTCCTCTCGACACCTCTCCCACCCAGTTCCACCACTCGGTTCACAACGCGGCGGCCGGATACTGGGCCATCGCGACCGGGTGCCTCGAGCCCTACACCGCGCTCACGGCGTACCGGCACACCTTCGGCACCGGCCTGCTCACGGCGGTGCTGCAGGGGATGTCGGACGACACCCGTGTCCTCTATGTCGCCTACGACATCGAGTCGCGCGGACCGCTCGGGACCATGGCGCAGAGCCGCGGGATGCTCGGGGCGGCGCTGGTGCTCGCGCCGCGCCCGACTCCGCAGAGCGTCGCGCGGCTCGCGCTGCAGGTCGAGGAGGCGGAGGGACGGGCATCGCCGGCGCGTCCGCGGAACGCCGCGCTCGTCGAGGGCAATGCGATGGCGGGCGCCCTCGCGCTCTTCGAGGCCCTCGCCGACGCCGTTCCGCGGCGGCTCTCCCTCACGCTCGGACGGAGCCTGACGCTGCACGTCGCTCTCGAGCCGGTGGGCCCCTGAAGAGCCGCGGGCGGCGGGCGGCGCTAAGGCTCATGGGGCGCCGGGCTCGCGGCGCGGCTTCGCGCGACGATCGCCGCGCGGCCCTCCGCAATGAGCTCGCCGCCGTGGTGAACCGCGAACGAGTACTGCCACGCCCCGGCACCTGAGTGCAGCCGCCGCGCGGTGATGCGCAGCTCGCCCGGCAGATCCTCGATGTAGCCCCTGGAGAGCGCCACCTCGCGCAGCGACACGAGCAGGCCGGGCTGCGCCGGCGCGCCCGCTGCCCGTGCCACGAGGCCGCCGTGAACCGCCATCGCCTGCGCGGCGTACTCGCAGAGGTTGAGCGCGCGCAAGCGCCCGCCCGCGCGGAGCGGATGATGCGCCGAGCGGTGCGTCTGCGTCGCGAGCACGACGTGCTCCCCATCCCACTCGAGCACGCGCTCGAGCAGGCACATCGTCCCCTGATGGGGGATCAGGGCGGCGATGGCGTCGCGTCCGAGCATGCGAGCGAGCGCTCCGGGCGCACCAAGAGGAGCGCGAGCCCAAAATTACCGATCACGCCGAGGACCACGGTGACGCCGATCGAGCGCAGGACGGGCAGAGTGGAGCTCGCGAGCACCGCGAACACGGTACAGGCGGCGGCCGCGCAGACGGTGAGGGCGTGCAGCGTGCGGCGCCGGCCGGCCGGGTCATGCGCGGAGCGCTCGAAGAACAGCCCGTAGTCGAGGCCGAGGCCGGCGGCGAGCACCAGAGCGACGAGATGAAACAGGTTGAGCGCGACGCCGGCCGCGTGCAGCGCCGCGAGGGTGAGGAGCGTCGTGAGCGCCATGGGGCCGAGCACGCGCGCCGCGCGCCGCACGGAGCGCAGCGCCGCGTACACGACGAGCGCGAGCAGGAGGGCGGCGGCGGCGATGCTGCGGAGAATGCGGGCGCGCTGGCGCGCCACCAGGCCGTTGGAGGCCTGCTCGAGGTCGATGAGCCGCACCGCCCCGTCCGAGGAGGCGGCGAGACGGCTCACGGCGGCCGGGTCCCGCACACCGGTCAACGTGACGAGGCCGGTCCAGCTTCCCTCCCGCTCGATGAGCAGGCTGCCGATCGAGAGCTCGAGAGGAGTGCCCGCGACGCGCTGCGGAGTGAGCGGGGGAAGATCCCGGGCGCGCGCGATATCGGCGAGGAACGGCGCGAACAGGCCCGCACGAAACGCCGTGTCCCGCGACGCCTCGAGGAGCGCTGCGCGGAGCTCGGTCTCGCCCGGCAACGCCGCACGCCGGCGCTCCTGCGTGCTCGCGCTCGGCAAGTATCGCGCCGCATCCTCGAATCCGGAGACCGCCTGGCGCGCGACGAGCCGCCCGAGGGCGCCGGCCAGGCGCTCCTCGCGCGCGAGCACCTGCTCGGCCGTTGCGCCGTCCACCGTCATCAGATAGCGAACGTCCGGCTGACCGAGCTCCTGCTGCAGCGTCGCGTACCGCTGCAGGAGCGGCGCGGGCACGGGCGTCAACCGGCCGAGATCGTTCTCCCAGAGTGGGCCGGGAAGCCACGCGAGCGCCGCCACGCTCGCGAGGGCGAGCGCCGGCGCGAGCCAGCGCAGGGGCGGGATCCTCCCCGAGAGGTCCGCGAGCCGGGCCGGCAGGCGCGACTCGCCGTGGTCGCGAGGCTCGGCCGGGAGCAGCTGCGGCAGAAGGTAGCGCGTGGAGAGCCCGGCTGCCGCGAGTCCCGCGACGTTGAAGCAGGCGAGCTGAGCGAGTCCGACCACCCCGGAGAGCGCGAACGCGACATACGCGACGCACAGGCCCACGACCGCGATCGCGAGCGTCGTCCAGACCGACCGCGCCGTCTCGACCGCGGACACGCCGGGCAGCCGGTGGCTCAAGATAAAGATCGGGTAGTCGATCGCCACCCCGATCAGCGTGAAGCCGAACGCGAGGGTGATGCCGTGCACCGTGCCGAACAGCGCCGTGACCGCGGCGAGCGCGGCGATGCCGGCTGTCGCGAGCGGCAAGGCGCCGAGCACGACGTAGCGGAGGCTGCGGTACGCGAGCAGCAGCAGCGCAACCATCCCGGCGGTGTCGAGGATGCCGGCGAGGCGGGCATCGGCCTCGCTGCGGCTCTGCATCAGCACCGAGAAGGCGCCGGGCCCGGTCACCTCGAGACGCACGGAGGGCGCGGCGACGGCTGCAAAGTGGGCGCGGAGCTTCTCGAGCACGATGCGCTGCGCCAGGGGATCGAACGCGCCCGCGGCCGTCTCGACGACCATGAGCGCCTCGCTCCCGCGCTCGTCGAACCACACGCCGTCGATCAGTTGCGGCTCGCGGGGCGGCTGCCAGGACTCGAGGACCTTCAACGTCTCGAGCGTCGGATCGCTCGGCAGCCACGGCTCGAGCAGCCCGGCCGCCGGGGAGGAGAGGTCGCGCTCGCGCTCGATCAGCTGCCGGTGCAGATACCCGGCATCGAGCCGCTCCCGATCGAGCGTCGGGGAGAGCAGGTAGCGATACGGGAGCAAGGAGGCGGGGATCGTCGCGAGCGGATCGGCTCCGTTCGCGACGAGCGCGAAGGCCGGATCGGATCTGAGGGCGCTCGCGAGGCGCTGCGAGCTCTCCGCGAGCCGCTCGACCGCCCCGTCGCGGCTGCTCCCGGCGCCGCGGCCGCTCTCGGCATCGCTGAGCGCCACCATCAGCAGGCGCGACGCCGGGCCCTCGCTCACCTCCTCGAGGATGAGCCGCTCCGCGCGAGTGCGAGGTGTCGGCATGAACAGGCGCAGATCACCGCTCACGCGCAGGGTGGCGTGAATGTACGCGGCGCAGAGGCCGACGAGCCCCCCCCACAGGATCGCGACGAGCGCCGTGCGGCCTCTCGAGTCCACGAGCCCTCGGGCGCTACGGGCTCGGGCCGCGGCACTGCGCGTCGAACCACGCGCGGTCGGGCTCGGCAGGCAGGGAGAGGCTCGCCGCGCGGGTGAGCAGCAGGATCGTGAGATCGTCGTTCGCCTCGAACGTCGTGAGGCAGCGCGGCTCGGATCCGCGGCCGGAGACCGTGATCGATCGAATGTGCTGATGGACGGATGCATCGCGCGGTGTGAGCCCGACGGTCCACCGCCGGGCATCGCCGTGCAGGTCGAGCTCGAACTGCTGCTCGAGCGCCGCGACGTTGCCGCTCAGCAGCGCTGCGAAGCTCGCGAGGAGACTGCGGATCTCGGGCACTCGCTGCAGTGTGAAGCTCTGCGCCGGCTCGCCCTGGCGCTCGACGGTCACCGTGTCGCCACGGATCTCCGAGCGCTCGCGATAGGGCTGCTCGACCGTGCGGACGAGCGCATCGGGCCCGAGATACTCGAGCGTGCCCGACACCACGAGCGGACGGGTGAGGAGGGCCGAGAACCGCGCCTCGACGAAGCCGGTCGAGGACGGCACCGGCCGCGCGAGGCCGCGCAAGAGCGTGTCGAGCTCGAGCCCCTCGCCCGAGGGCGCTGCGTGCGCGCAGGCGACCGTGAGAGTGAGGGCGAGGGTGAGGGCGCGCAGTGCGCCCCGCATCGCCGCGAGCCCGGGCCGCCTCATGAGGAGCGCTCCGCCGCGAGAGTGAAGGCGCCCTGCGCGATCAGTCGCCCCCCGCGCTCCACGCGAAAACGCAGGCGAGCGCGCTCGATGTCGAGCGAGCAGTGCGCCTGCTCGCCCGGATGCAACGGCGCGAGGAACTTCGCATGGAGGAGACCCGCGATCTCGAGCGGCGCGCCGAGCCGCGCCTCGGCCATCGCGACCACCCGATCGAGCACGAGGACACCCGGCACCACCGGCATGCCGGGGAAATGCCCGGCGAGCGCGGGGTGATCGCTCCCGATCGCGAGCGATGCCTCGTGGTGGATGGCCTCTTCCACGCCCTCACCCCCTCAACGCCTGCATCCTGCCCACAGTATCACCTCCGCCCTCGATCGGCGCCGAGCGACGAGAGTGGCCGACAGCCGTGCGCTGAGGCCATACTCGGGGGGTCTTCGACCGAGGGGGTTGACGCATGAGGGAGGCGCGGTCCGCAGAGCCGCTCGCCGTCGCAGGCAGTGCGGCCGGCTCAGCTCTCGCCGCCACCCGGCCGGCGAGCCTCATTGGACAGATCGCGTGGGCCGCGTGCGACGGCGCGCGCAGTCCGTACAACGTCCTCGTCAACATCTTTGTCTTTGCCGCGTACTTCAGCACCGTCGTCATTCCCGACCCGGTGCGCGGCCAGACGGTCTGGAGCTTCGTCTCCTCGGCGGCCGCGCTGCTCGTCGCGCTCGGCGCTCCGGTGCTCGGCGCCATCGCGGACGCCGGCGGCCGCCGCAAGCCCTGGCTCCTCGGCTGCCTCCTGCTCGGCGCGCCGAGCATGGCGGCGCTGTGGCTCGCGACGCCCCACATGAGCTCCGGGCTCATCTGGATCATGCTCGCGCTCGTCGGCGGCACGCTCTGCTTCGAGTACTCGAACGTGTTCTGCAGCGCGATGCTGCCGAACGTCGCGCCCGCGGGCCGGATCGGATTCCTGAGCGGTCTGGGATTCAGCCTCGGTAACTTCTTCGGGATCCTCCTGTTCCTCTTCTATCTCTACGCCTGGGGGCGGGCCTCCCACCCGCTCTTCGGGCTCGACGTGGCCGCGCACGAGCCGGAGCGCGCCGTCGGGATCCTGGCGGCGATCTGGCTCGTGCTGTTCTACATCCCGATGTTCATCCTGACGCCGGATTCCCCGGCGACGAGCCGCCGGATGGGCGAGGCCGTTCGCGACGGCCTCGCGAGCTTGATGCGTACGCTCTCGAGGCTGCGCAGCTACCGCAACACGACGGTGTTTCTCGTCGCGCGGCTGCTCTACAACGAGGGCTTCGTCGTGATGATGCTGTTCACGAGCGTCGTCGCGGCCGGGGTGCTGCATTGGACCGCGCCCATGCTCGTCGCCATGGGGCTCCTCAACAGCATCGTCGCGACGCTCTCGGGCCTGTTCTCCGGCTGGCTCGATCAGCGGGTCGGCACGAAGGCCGCGACGATGATCTTCGTCGCCGGGTGCCTGCTCGCGAACGTCGTCGTGTGCTCCCTCACGCCCGATACGGTCTTCTTCGTGAAGGTGGGCGCGGCGCGGCAGGCAGGCGGACTGTTCCCGGGCCTGCCGAACCAGGTCTTCCTCGTCACTCAGAACCTGATGGCGTTCTTCGTGACCGGGGGGCTTGCGACGAGCCGCACGCTCATGGCGAAGCTCTCCCCGCGCGACATGCTGAACGAGTTCTTCGGGCTTTATGCCGTCTCGGGCAATGCCACCTCGTTCGTCGGTCCGCTCGCGATCGGCATCGTCACCGCCGCGTTCGCGAGCCAGCGGGCCGGGGTCGCCGTGGGGATCCTCTTCCTGCTCGGCGGCCTGCTCCTCATGGTGCCGGTCAGCGAGCGCGGCGCCTCTCCCCCCGGAGAGGGGAGAGGTTAGGCTCGTCTCAGCCCGCCGCCGCGCGCGCCGATCCGGCGCGCACCGCCACGGCCGGCCGCGTCACGCGGCGACCTTGATCCGCCGCGGCTGCGCCTTCGCCTGCTTCGGAATGCTGATCTCGAGCACCCCGTTGCGACCGCTCGCCTGGACGCGCTCCGCATCCACCGTCTCCGGCAGCACGAAGCGGCGCGCGAAACGGCCGTGGCCGCGCTCCGCGCGCAGGCGGGTCTCGCCGCTCTCCGCGCCGGCGCTGCCGCGCGCCTCGGGGCTGCGCTCGCCGGAGAGACTGAGCACGCCGTCCTCGAGCGTGATGTCCACCTTCTCCGGATCGACGCCGGGCAGATCGACGGAGAGCTCGAAGCGGTCGGCGTACTCCCGGATGTCCACCGGGGGAATCCAGGTCGCGGCGGCTGCGCTGCCGCCCTCCGCGCCCGAGAGAGCCGTGAACACGCGGTCGATCTCATCCTGCAGCTGCGAGACGAGTCTTGTGGGTCCGAATCGAACGACAGCCATGATCATCACCTCCGCAAGTCTCAAATGGGCGGTGCCCACACCGGGCGATCCGCTCTGTTGCCGCAGAACTGGGGCCGGGCCGAGCCGTTTCAAGGGCGTGAGGCCCGCCCGCCCCAAAAAAGGACGCGAAACGAGCACGGTGTCCCATGCGAGTGCGGGCGGGCGGCGGTCCGACCTCCGCGTTGCGAGCCGGCGCGCCAGGGCACGGCGGGCGAGGCCGCATGCCTCGAGGCGGTGATTGACCGCACCCCCTCGGTCGGTCATATTGAGTCCCAAGTCCAGGTCAACACAGGCGAGTGATGTGCCGCGCCGGCGAGAAGGCTCCTGCCGGCCTCGGGCGACCCGGGCGCCCCTCAACCGCCCTGCCGCGACCGCCGGGAGCAGGCCTCGCGCCTCGTGCCCCCGGAGCGTCGCGGCCCCCTGACACTGACGGCAGTTTTCGGGTATCCGCTGCGAGTCCGGGCTCGCGGCGGCGATGGGAATCGCGCGGCTGATCTCGAGAAGACGCATATGGCGAGCAAACCGAAGACGATGAGCCTGCCGCACGGCCGCACCCAACGGCCGGGCAAGCAGGGCCTGTACGATCCCTGGTACGAGCACGATGCGTGCGGCGTCGGCTTTGTCGTGGACATCAAGGGACGCAAGTCGCACCGCATCCTCGAGCAGGCGATCGCGGTCCTGCGCAATCTCGATCACCGCGGCGCGTGCGGCTGCGAGGCGAACACCGGCGATGGCGCGGGCGTGCTGCTGCAGATGCCGCACGCGTTCCTGAAGGAGGTGACGCGCAAGGCGCGGCTGGCGCTGCGCGAGCCGGGCGCGTACGGCAGCGGGCTCGTGTTCCTGCCGCGGAGCCCGACCAAGCGCCGCCGGCTCGAGGAGCACTTCGAGCACATCGTGCAGTCGGAGGGCCAGACGGTGCTCGGCTGGCGCACCGTTCCGACCGACAACAGCTCGCTCGGCGATACGGCGAAGAGCTGCGAGCCGTTCATCCGCCAGGTGTTCATCGGGCGCGGCGCGGGCCTCGCCGACGACATGGCGTTCGAGCGCAAGCTCTACGTCATCCGCAAGCGCGCCTACAACGAGATCCGCGCCTCGACCGTCGACGGCGCGGAGTACTGGTACCTCTGCAGCCTCTCGCACAAGACGCTCGTCTACAAGGGGATGCTGCTCACCGAGCAGCTGACGCGCTACTACGCCGATCTCACCCATCCGGCGATGGAGACGGCGCTCGCCCTGGTGCACTCGCGCTTCAGCACGAACACCTTCCCGAGCTGGGACCGCGCGCACCCCTACCGCTACCTCGCGCACAACGGCGAGATCAACACCCTGCGCGGGAACATCAACTGGATGCGGGCGCGCGAGGCGCTGTTCGAGTCGGAGCTGTTCGGCGAGGACGTGAGGAAGATCCGCCCGATCGTCAATCCCTACGGCAGCGACTCGGCGATGTTCGACAACACGCTCGAGCTGCTCGTGCTCGCGGGCCGCTCGCTGCCGCACGCGGTCATGATGATGATCCCGGAGCCCTGGTCCAATCACGAGAGCATGGACGATGCGCGGCGCGCGTTCTACCAGTACCACTCGAGCCTGATGGAGCCGTGGGACGG
>JASHTK010000121.1 GCA_030040575.1 Gammaproteobacteria bacterium | reverse complement strand
GGTCCCGGCGGGCTTGGAGAGGATCTCGACGGGGTTGGTCAGCGTTCCGATCCCCGAGATGGAGACGGAGACCGGCCCGCCGAGCCGGTCGAGCTCGATGTTCTGCACCGCCCGCGTGCCGGGCGCCGAGCGCTTGAGGGCGGTGCCCATCGAGACGACATCGCCCGGCAGGAGCGTCATGAACTGCGAGAGGAACGCGAGCACCTCCGGCACCTTGTAGAAGAGGTTCGCCGTGCTGTCCTCGGTCACGAGCTCCTCCTGGTGCCGGCAGCTCACGGTGAGCGCGTGCGGATCGGCGATCTCCTCGCGGGTGACGAGCCAGGGGCCGAGCGGCGAGAAGGTGTCGCTGCCCTTGTAGCGGCCCGGATAGCTCACCCAGGTATCGACGTACTCGATTTGCGCCGGATCGCGCTTCGCGGGATGGATGGCTCGATAGTGAAAGGTGTCCTCGCCGCGCATGGCGGGCGAGGTGATGTCGTTGTGGATCGTGTAGCCGAAGACGTGCTCGTAGGCCGCGGCGGCTTCGATCTCCTTCGCGCGCCGGCCGATCACCAGGGCGAGCTCGGGCTCGGGGTGGCAGCGCCCGTAGGCAGGCTTGAGCACGATCGGCTCGCCGTGGCCGGCGAGCGCGTTCGCGCCCTTGATAAAGGCGGCGGGATGCTTCGGCCCGCTCAGGATCCGGTCCGCGTTCGCGCTGTTGTTCAGGGCGAGGCACACGAGCTTCGAGGGACGGCGCACCGGAGGATGCCAGCGGATCTCGCCCGTGCGGTAGCGGGGCACCCTCTCGGGGTGATCGAGCGCGAAAGCGGCGGCGCGCCGCGCGGCGCCGAGCGCGGCCTCTCCAGCCTCGATGAAGGCGATCATCTCCGCGAGCGCGATCCCCCCGGCGTCGATGCCCGCCGCCGCGGCGGCCTCGGCGAGGTCGATGAGCGCATCGTCCGCGAGCGCCGCGCCGATGCGGTCGCGGCCCCGCGCATGAAAGCTCGCGAGTCTCATGGCGCCATCTTACACCGCGGGCCGCGCGAGCCTGCCGGGCGGGCGCCTCACCGCGGCGGCGCGCGCGTCCCGGCGTCGATGCGAATCACCGCGCCGTTGAGGTAGGCGTTCTCCACGATGTGCGCCGCGAGCGCCGCGAATTCCGCCGGATCGCCCATCCGCTTCGGGAACTCGAGCGTGCCGACGATCCGCTCCTTCACCTCCGGTGGCACGCCCGCGCCCATCGGAGTCTCAAATAGTCCGGGCGCGATGGCGCACACCCGCACGCCGAACTGCGAGAAATCGCGCGTCATCGGCAGCGTGAGGCCGACGATCCCCGCCTTGCTCGCCGAGTACGCGCACTGCCCCATCTGACCGTCGAACGCCGCGAGGGAGGCGGTATTGATGATGACGCCGCGCTCACCGCTCGGGCCGGCCGGGTCGTTCCTCAGCATCTCCGCGGCAGCGAGCCGGGCGACGTTGAACGTCCCGATGAGATTGACCTGGATCACCTTCGCGAACTCGGCGAGCGGGAACGGGCCTTTCTTGCTGACGGTGCGTCCCACGAACCCCGGGATGCCCGCGCAGTTGACACAGATGTGGACGGCGCCGAATGCCGCCTTCACTGCGGCGATGCCGGCAGCGGCGGAGGCCTCCTCGGCCACGTCCACGCGCGCGAACAGCGCACGCCCGGCATGCCGGCCGGCGACGGCGCGGCCGCGCTCCTCGTTGAGATCGAAGATGCCCACGCGGCCGCCCCCGGCGATGAGCCGCTCCACCGTCGCCTCGCCGAGGCCTGAGGCGCCGCCCGTCACGACGGCCACGCTGCCCTGGATCTGCACTCGAGTCTCCTCAGTCAGTTCCCGCGGAACTCCGGCTTGCGCTTCTCCTTGAACGCCCTGCCGCCCTCGGCGGCATCGCCCGAGCGCATGTGCTCGGCCGAGACGAGCTTCTCCATCTTCATCGCGAGGCTCGCCGGCATGTCGAGGCCGTCGTTGAGGAGCGCCTTCATGCGCTTCAGGCCGAGCGGACTCTTGCCGGCGATCCGCTCGGCGAGCGCTTGCACCTCGGTCTCGAGCTCGCCATCCTCGACCACGCGGGCGACGAGACCGATCGCCGCCATCTCGCGCGCCGGCAACAGCTCCCCAGTGTACATGAGGTAGCGAGCCCAGTTGACGCCCACGATGCGCGGCAGGCGCACCGTCGCGCCGCCCCCGGGCAGCGCGCCGAAGTTCGCGTGCGCGTCGCCGATCTTGGCCGAGGCGGCGGCGATGATGAAGTCGCACATCATCGCAAGCTCGAGGCCGCCTCCGCAGCACACGCCGTTCACGGCCGCGATAACCGGCTTCGGCAGCGAGAGCAGCACTTCCTCCATCCGGGTGCCCTCCTCCAGGAACGGCGCCTGAGGTCCGGTCGCCGCCTCGGGGGCCGGCGCGTCCGTGAGATCCGCGCCCGCGCAAAATCCCCGGCCCTTGCCCGAGACGACGATCACCCGCGTCTCCTCGCGATCGCGCAGGTCGATCCACGCCTGGCGCAGCTCCCGCATGCATTCGTAGGAGATGGCGTTCAGTGCCTGGGGGCGGTTCAGATAGAGCCAGCTGACGCGGCCGCGGTGATCGACGAGCAGATGCTGGAAGGACATGGCGTACCTCGGCGGATGGGCGGCACGGGGCTAGATGGGGCGCGATCGGCCCTGCCAGAACCGCTCGCGCACCTTGCGTCGCAGAACCTTGCCGGCGGCGCTGCGCGGCAGCTCCGGCCAGAACTCGAAGGATTTCGGCACCTTGTACCCGGCGAGCCGCGCCCGGCAGAAGGCGGCGAGCTCGGCCGCGTCGGCGGCCGCGCCCGCCTTCAGCTCGACGACCGCCTTGACCGCCTCGCCCCAGTCCGCATCCGGCACGCCGACGACGGCGCAGTCCTGAACCGCGGGGTGAGCGAGGATCGCCTTCTCGATCTCGGAGGGGAAGAGGTTGAAGCCGCCGGAGATCAGCATATCGCGCTTGCGGTCGATGAGGTAAACCCAGCCCTCGCGGTCCTTGAAGCCGATGTCCCCGGTGTGGTGCCAGCCGTGGGCCGAGGCGCGCGCCGTCTCCTCGGGATTTTTGTAGTAGCCCTTCATCACCGCCGTGCTGCGCACGACGATCTCCCCGGGAGTCTCCGCGGGCAGCAGCGCGCCCGCCTCGTCCATCACCTCGACGCGGGCGAAGAGCGTCGGCCGCCCGACGCTCGTGAGCCGCCGATCATCCCCCGACTCGAGCGCGCGGCGATGATCCTCGGGGGAGAAGAACGTGGTGTTCGGACCGAGCTCCGTCTGCCCGAAGCCCGTCATCATCACCGGGCCGAAGATCTCCATTGCCTCCTTCAGCTTCTCGAGGGCCATCGGCGCCGAGGCGTAGTTGAAGTAGCGCAGCGAGGAGTAATCGTGCCGCCGCACCTCCGGGTGCGCGAGCAGGCGGTAGACGGCTGTCGGCGGCAGGAACAGGTGCGTGATGCGGTGCTGCTCGATCGCCTCCATCACCCGCACGGGGTCGAAGCCGGGCAGGATGACGTGGGTTGCGCCCATGGCGGACATCATGAGCGTCACCCCGCCGGCGGCATGCGTCATCGGCGCGACGACCAGGTGCATCGCCCGATCGTGCCAGAGCAGGCGCTGCGAGGCGGCGATCCACGTCATCCACGCGAGGTGCGTCATCATGACGCCCTTCGGGCTGCCCGTCGTGCCCCCGGAGCTGAAGAGCGTCACGACCTCATCGAGGCTGCCGCGCACCTCCGGCGAGCGGTCGGGCAGGCCCCGCGTCAGCGCCTCGAGCGAGGGGTGGGGCGGATCGGGCTCCTCGATGCAGATCGCATGGGCGAGCCGCGGGCATGAGGCGGCGAGCTGCCGCGCCGCCTCGCGGAACGCGCGGCCGTAGAAGAGCACCTCGGTGTCGGTGTGCTCGAGGGCGTACACCGAGTCCTCGAGCGTGTTGCGCGCGTTGACGGGAACCCACACGCAGCCCGCGCGCAGCAGGCCGATCACGCATTCGAAGGCGCGTGCGGCGTTGCCGCTCAGCACCGCGACCTTGGTCCCGGGGGCGATGCCCGCGCCGCGGAACGCGTTGGCGATGCGGTGGGACATCGCTTGCGTCTCGCCGTACGTGCGCCGCTCGGCGTCGTCGATGAGGAAGGGACGGTCGGGCTCGATCGCGACGCCCTTGTCGAAGAAGTCGATGACTCGCACGGACCCGGTCCTCCGCGTCGCCCGCGGCCCGCCGTCGCTCAGTTCCGCGCTTCGGGGCGTCCGAGGAGCGTCACTACGGAGAGGCCCTCCTCGACGTTGAAGAACCCGCCTCCGCAGGAGGCGAGCGCGTAGCGCGCGTCCGCGACGCCGCGGCGCCCGGCCTCGCCGCGCAGCTGCTGCGCGAGCTCGAAGATCTGCGCAAGCCCGGTTGCCGCGACCGGGTGGCCCTTCGACTCGAGGCCGCCCGAGACGTTGACGGGAATGCGCCCGCCGAGCGCGGTCGCGCCGCTCTCGGCCATCGGGCCGGCCGTGCCCGGCTCGCAGAGCCCGGTGATCTCGAGATGGGAGATCTCCCCGTACGCGGTCGCGTCGTGCACTTCGGCGACCGAGATGTCGCTCGGAGTGAG
>JASHTK010000120.1 GCA_030040575.1 Gammaproteobacteria bacterium | reverse complement strand
CGCCTGGTAGCCCCAGCCGAGCGCCGGGGTGCTCGCCGCGGCGAGCCACGCGACGGGAATGCGCGTCACGGCACGGTGGTCGCGCGCACCGGCCTCGAGGAGCAGCACCCGGTGAGCGGCCTCCTCCGAGAGCCTGCGGGCGAGCACACAACCGGCCGACCCGGCGCCGACGATGACGAAATCGTGCTCGGGCATGCTCAGCCGGCGGCGGCGCGGAGCTCAGAGCAACGCATAGTAGCGGATGAGGTTGCCGTCCGCCTGCCGCTCGCCGACGCCGACGACCACGTGCCGCATCAGCCAGTCGTGCGGGCCGGTCTGCACCTCGAAAGTCGGAAAGGCGCGCAGGTAATACTCCGAATGCGCAACCGGCGGGCCTCCCTCGAAGATCCAGGCCCTGATACGCGGCATCACATCCGCCCTGCGGCCCCAGAGATAGCCGCGGTTGTGCAGGAGGATCAGCGTCCCATCCTGCGCGCGCAGCATGTAGCGAGCGTCGATCGCGAGCACGCCGTCGGGCCGGAAGAGCGCCCAGTCGCCTCCACTGCCGGGAACCACCGTGCCCGTGAGCCGCGGCCCCTCGATCGTGCCGCGATCGACGTACACCGCGCCCCGTCCGGCGCCGGAGGGCATGTTCTCGATGTTCTGCACTCGAGCGAACCACAGCCGGATCTGGAAGATGAACTCGAGCTTCGCCTCCGTGACGGTGGAGGCATCGCAGAACACCTCGGGAAAGTCGCTCATCGGCTGGAGCTCCCGCCGCAGCGCCGCGGCGCCTTATCGTACCGCACGCACCGGGCGTACACTGCGCCGAGCGCCAACAGCAACCGAAAAAGGGGGCAAGCGTGCTCGTCGTCACCACCGAGAACGTTCCGGGATACCGCGTGAGGGAGATGAAGGGCCAGGTGTTCGGAGTCGTCGTGCGCAGCCGCGGGCTCGGAGGCAACATCATGGCCGGCCTGCGCTCGCTCGCCGGCGGGGAGATCACCGAGTACACGCAGCTGCTCGAGGAAGCCCGGCGCCACGCCGTCGACCGCATGGTGAGGAACGCGAGCCTGATGCAGGCGAACGCCATCGTGATGATGCGGTTCGACTCCGCGGAGATCGGCCAGACGATGAGCGAGATCGTCGCCTACGGGACGGCCGTGATCCTCGAGAAGGCGGACTGACCACGCGGGTCGCCTGCTCGGGCGGGGCCGACCGAAGGGGAGACTGAGCGTGCTGCGCAGCGCCGTGATCGTCGGATCGCTAATCTTCCTCATTGCCGGTGCCGCCCTCACGCTCGCCGGTCCGCGCGCAGCAGGCCTGTACCTCCTCGGCGTGGGCGCCGCCGTGCTCGCCGGCACCCTATTCGAGCGCTGGCGGTATCGGCCGTCCGCGGGCCCGGCCGCGGGCCCGGCCTCGCACTGGCAGTCGACGGGCGAGCGGTTCGAGGATCCCGCGACGGGCAAGACCGTCGAGGTCCTCTTTGATCCGGCGACCGGCGAGCGTCGCTACGTGAGCGAGGAATCGCGGTCGGGTGGAGTCAAATAGAGCGGCTCCCCGGCGGTGCAGTTCCGGCAAATGCACGCCCGGTCACGCATCCGAGCGGGGATCGCCGCGAGGACGTGAGCGGGGATCACGACCTCGTCGCACCAGCACGCTCGACCCTCGTGCAACATGGCGCAGGCGTTCGGCCCACCGCAGAGGGGACAGCGTTCGTTCATTCGTGGCGCGGTAAACATCGAGGCGCAGGCGTCGAGGGCGCGGGCGTTGCGGGGTGCTCAAGTGTACCTCAGCCTCTCGTGAGAATGCGCCATGACGCCCCGAGCGTCGCCGGCGGCCGACGCCACCTTAAAGCGAGCGCAGAAAATCGATCAGATCCTGCTGATCCTGCGGAGGCAGCGCGTTGAAGCTCTGGATGACCTGATTCGCCTCGCTCCCCGGACTTGCGTGATCCTCGATCGCCTGGACGATGTCGCTCGTCCGCCCGTCATGCAGGAAGAAGATGCGCTGCCCGACGCCCCACAGAGGGGCCGTGCGGAACTCGTCCGGCCCTGCACTGCCCTGAGTGATGCCGTCCGCGAGGCCCGAGCCCATGTGGTGGACCAGCAGGTCGGAGAAGAGATTCACGGGCTGGTTCGAGAGCGCGACACTCGGCACCGTCGCCGAGCCGCTCGCGATGGCACTGCCGGTCGTCAAAGTCGGGGTGTGACAGAGCGCGCAGCCGACGTTCTTGAATTGCGTCTCGCCGTTCAGCGTCGCGGCCGTCGCGGGCGCGGGGACAGGCGGGGCGAGCATGCGCATGAAATCGGCGAACGCCTCGATGTCGGACAACACGGCCGTCGCCGGAGAGGCGGAGAAGTTACTCGTGTCGTTGGGGGTGGCGTTTCCGCCCTGGCAGTTCGGCGTCTCATCGCGCTCCTGCGGGAAGAGCTGATTGGAGATGCCCATCTCGACGTTGTAGGCCTCGCCGGCGAACATCAGCAGCGACTTGTTCTGCGCCTTCCAGCCGAAGCGCGTGATGGTGCCGTCGTTGGCGCTCAAGTTGACGTTGCCGCCTTGGACGGCATTCGGGTGCCCGCTCACGCCGACTCGCGTCTTCGCCGTCGCATCCGCGCTCATGTTGGCGAGAATGACCGAATCCGGGATCGCCTCGATCAGGCCCGCGCCGAGCACCGGCGTCGGGATGCGAAAGATGATATTGCTGTTCCCGCCCTGACCGGTGAGCGCATCGCCCGCCGGAAGGAAATCCGGCTGCGAGATCTCGCAGCGGCCGGCATCGGCTCGCCCGGTGATGACGAACACGTCGTGCACGCTGCCGTCCGCGACGCCGTTCGCTTGAATGAACCGCGCCTCTCGAACGGGCCCGTTCGAGGTGATGAACCACGGCACTGCATTCGTAGCCCCCTCGGCGGTCCCCACGGCGATCTGAGGATTCACCGCGGGACTCGAGCCGCCCACGTAGGGCTGCGCGTGGCACGAGGAGCATTGATTCGAGTTGAATCGCGGGCCGAGCCCGTTGCCCTGACTGCTGCTCGCGCCGGAGACGACCTCCACGGTCGTGAACCGCGACAGGCCGTCCTCAAAGAACGCGAGCTCATCGGCCGTGAGGCCGGGAAGCGGCGCGGGTGGAGCCCCATCTGCCGCACCCGGCCGGACGCCCGGGTCGATCGGTTGTGCGAGCGTTGGCGAGGTCGGCGCGCACAATCCGCTCACGACCATGGAGATCACTGCCGTTGTAAAGATTCCATTCTGCTTGCTCATCGGTCCGTCCCCCCGGCACATGTCAAGCGTGCCGTGGACTGAGCAACACGCGTGCCAAGAGGCACGCTTCGCTCGCGCACCAACGTAAGCGATTGATAGATTGGAAGTCGCAGCGCTTGCTGTCGTGTCGGTCGCGGCGGGCGCAGTGGCTCGTCCTGTCGCCTCCACCAGACGACCGATCGAGCCGCAATGCACAACTCGTTGATGCGATGCGATTTGTGAATGTCGCAACGCGTGAACAGCCAGGCGAGCCACCCAAGCATCGGGAGAGGATTCTCGGCGCGCGCACGCGCGGATCCGAGCTGCTCGATCAAGCGCCACGCTCGGGAGCGGGAAGCGCATCGAGGCTGCGGCGCGACGCGGCGCCGATTGCTGCGGCGCACTTCGCACGCGGTAACCGATGCATCGTTCATGGCAACGCGATAGAGTGTGCGCCGACTCAACGTACCGAAAGAGCGGCTACGGACGGCTCCCCGGCCACGGGCCGACTCGCTCGGGCACTCAACAACAACTCAACTGGGGGAAAAAGCCGATGAATCGTGCGAAATTGCTGAAGCGTACAGCGTTACCTCTGGCCGCAATGTGCCTTGCCCCGCTCGCGTGCCTCGCCCAGACGAGCACGGGCACCACCGATCTCGTCGTCACTGAAACGCCCAAGCCGGACATGACGGCCAAATACGAACAGGGCGTCAAAGATGTCGATGCGTACGCCCAGAGCCACGGAGACACCACCGGGTCCGCGGCGTTCGCCGTCGTCACCGGGCCCCAACGGGGAACGATCGTGATCCTCTCACCCTTTCGATGGGCGGACGCGGATCACCCCCCGAGCTATGAGGCGGGCCTCCAGCGGGAGATCGCCAAGAACATCGACCCGTACCTCGCGACTCCGTATCGATTGAGCTTCGTGCAGAGCCTGCCGAATCTCGGCAATCCCGGTCAGGCGAACGGCGGACCGGACAAGTACTACGAGGTCATCACACTGCAGATCAAGCCGGGGAAAATGAATGATTTCCTCGCCGCCGTGACGCAGATCTCCTCGGCCGAGCAGAAGAACAATCCGTCGCCGAATCCGGTGATCTTCTATCAGCTGCTCTTCGGCGGCGACGCGAGCGAGATCACCGTCGCGATCGGCCACCCGAATCTCGCCGACTTCGGCCGGGCGGGCAAATCGATCGACGAGGTTCTGCGAGAAACTTACGGCGGCGATGTGGCGACCTCGGTCATGGTCTCGCTCGATGGCTCGATCGCAAGCGAGGAGAACGAGATCGTCGAGTACCGGCCGGATCTGAGCTTCACGCCGAGCGGGAACGGGAAGTAACCGAGCCCGGAGCGAGGCGTTCGCGGACCCTCAGCCATTCCCGCTCGCCGGCTCCCCTCGCCCTTACACTGGCGAGTCGGCGGGCGGGAATCGCGCTGCTGCTTGCAGCTGTGAGCGATCTGGCGAGGCGACCTGCGTCGGATGGCGCTCCGTGACGAGCGCTGCGTTACCGCCCCGAATTCAGGCGGTCACAATACGGGCAGAGGAGAGACTCCCACACGCGCGCCGCGCACCCTGCCGTCATGCAGCCGAGCGCCGCGGCAGGCGTGAGCGGGATGGCACGCTTGCAGTACCCACATTGCAGCTCGGCGGGGACTGAAGTCCCGCACTGCATGCAGAGGTGCGCCGCGGAGGGGCCCGCGACCGCGATCAGAAGGTTACCCGCGATCTCGCACGGGTTGAACCGCGCTTGCCACAGATCGCGCAGGGATTCGATCGTGCGCCGCTGCACGGGTCCGACCTCCGGATCGTGAAATGCCACCTGAGCACTGTCGATTCCGACCGCCACCGTGTAGTGCCCGAGTCCGCTCGTCTCCGACACGCGATGATTCATGATCGGGTACGCGTCCACCGCCAGAACGCCTGCCGTCGCTCGAATCGGATCCCTCGCTCTGAAGGCGATGGCCGCAAATCCCCGCTGCTGGGCGTCGAGGACCATTCGATAGGTCTTGCAGAAGCGGCGGCCCTGGTGGTCCGGCTCCGAGATGACGCGGAAGATCTCCTCCTGCGCAATCCTCCGCCCGAGCGTCTGATAAATCATGCTGAGGGCCGCCGCGCCACAGCTGCGAGGATCGGTCTGCCGCTCAAAGGAGATGTTTCGATACGCTTGCATCAAGAGCACCGCGCCGATCCGGTCGGTCGGCGAGTCGGAGGGGTGGCATGGATTGGAATCTGTCGGAATGCGCTATTTCGCCCAACGACTCCTGGTCAGCCAATGGATGGGCGAGAGGAGCGCCGCGACCCACTCCGCGGGCGGCATGCCGTGATAGAGCATGAGCTCACGATAGCGCGCCTTGTCCGTCAATTTTCGCCGCTTGCCCTCTCGCGTCAACTGCGGATCGATATCCGCGCGATGCTGGCCCATGAAGCGCTGGGTCGCGACCATGGGGAAGAGCGCATACATTCCCGGAAGATGGGCAAACGCAGCATCGAGGCCTGAACCGACGATTTCCCAGATCGGAATAGAGGGGTCCTTCGGCTCGTGGTCCGCAAGCCAACGCAGCAACAACGGACCGGCAACATAACTGTGCGTGCAGCCCGACCGCACCCGCATGACCTTGGATCGCACGAAATAGCCTTGAAGCGGAAAGTGACCGAGATAAAGACCGCGCCAATCCGGCGGCAGCTGGGGCACGACGGCCGCGAGGGCGCTCACGACTTTCGGCCATGGCTGCCGGAAGGTCGCATCGTCCTCGAGCATCACCACCGAGCGAAATCCCCGGGCGAGCGCGTACGTGGCAACCGCGTGGTGGGAGGTCCAGATCGCCTTCACCACGTGAGAGCCCGGCATCGGCCGGTAGAACCACAGATCGCGGCAAAGCCCCACCTCATGAAAATGATCGGCCGCCCGCCGGGTTCGGTCGGGCTGATTTCGCGTTGAGATGCAAATCACCGCGTCGATCGGCGGCGGAAGCGACGAGAATGCGATGGTCCCGTTGCAATAGCGGCAGTCGGTTCGCCTCCTGATCGGCTCGAACTGCGCTTCGGAGTCGATCACCTCAGGCTCGAGAGCGATCTCGCCAGAAGGCATAAGATTGCACGCTTTCGAGGCCGACGAGCGCCAATCCATGGTCGGCGTCGTCGTCGCACGCGGTCGCGTCATCGATCAAATTGGCTTTCCCAGGCATCGACGCCAGACGTCTCACTGCGCCAAAAATCCGTTCCTCAGGCGATCAACCGCGGGTCGTCGACCGGTTCGGTCGCGACCTGCCGACTTTCCGGACCGCCGTGAGTGTAATGATACGACCCGATCAAGCCGACGTCGCCGCATATTCCCGAGACATTGACCCTCGACTGAACGGCGAGGCCGATGCCCGTTCATTATAGTCCCGTCGCCGTGCCATACGGAATCGAAGACTCACCCGCCAACGCAGAACGGGCCGATCGAGTGCAGCTTTCGAGTCATATCCCGTCCATTGAAATGGCTCGGAAGGCCACATTGGGGCGCTGCCGGAATTCTCGTGCTCGTGCGCCTGCTCGTCAGAATCGTGCCAGGTTGACCACGCCGCTGTACGGCACACTGGGCGTCATTGATAGCGATTTCGCATCATCAACTATAAATATCGTTGACAGGCGCGGTTCGGCGCCCTAATATCTACTAACCTTATAGTAGGATGGAGTCATGGACATCGCACTCACCGATCGCGAAGCGGATGTAATGCATGTGCTGTGGGATCGCGGCCCCTCCGTAGTTTCCGAGGTCCGCGACAAATTGTCCGATCCCCTCGCGTACACCACTGTGCTCACCATCCTGCGAACGTTGGAAGCCAAGGGTTACGTTCGGCACATAGAGGAAGGCCGAGGGCACCGGTATTCCGCCGCCGTTAAACAACAGGCTGCCCGGACCAGTGCCTTGAAGCATCTGACCAACAAACTGTTCAAGGGCTCGACGGAACTTCTGTTCGCTCACCTGGTGTCAGACCGAAACCTCACGCCGGAAGACATTCGCCGCATTCGCGCGCTGCTGCGAGACAAACCAGTCAAGGAGAATAAGCGATGATTGTCTGGATGGCTTACGTCATCACGGTATCACTGCTCTTGGGCATCGCGGCGCTCGCGGCCGAACAAAGCGCACGCGCGAGCGGGTCGCGCACTCGGTGGTATTGGCTCGCAGCGATTCTCGCGTCTCTGCTGGTACCCACTGTGATCGCGTCGGTCTCAGTTCAGCTGCCCCGTCTGACCAACACGAGGACGGTCGAAGAAGTCTTTGCATTGCGCGATTCGACCCACATTGCGCTACCGCCGCAGACTTGGAAGAGTGTGAATCCGGTTGAAAATCCATCGTGGAGGGCTCTCGACCACTGGGCCGTGGGACTTTGGATAGCAGGCTCGACACTCATGCTTGCGGTCCTCGCCGCCAACGGCACCCAGTTGTACCGGCGGCGGAAAAAATGGCAACGCACGACCATGCTCGGTGCCGAGGTGCACGTGGCAGCGGATATCGGTCCTGCCGTCGTTGGCTTTCTCTCGCCCACCATCGTTGTGCCGGCATGGCTTCTGCAGTCGGACCAGATTGCGCTGGCCGGCGTAATCGCACATGAGAAGGCTCATATTAAGGCCGGTGACCCTCAATTATTCGCCATCACACTGTGTCTACTTGTGTTCATGCCTTGGAACTTGCCTCTGTGGTGGCAGCTAAAGCGCCTGCGGCACGCCATAGAAGTGGACTGTGACGCTCGAGTCCTGGCCGGTGGTCTCGATGCCACCACATACAGCGAAACACTGCTTGCCGTCGGGGAACGGCAGTCGGCTTATATCGGCGCAGTCGCGGCCATGTCGGAGTCCCCCTCACTTCTGGAGCTGAGGATCAAAATCATGAATCGCAAACCAGCACGATCTTGGAGACTGACAGCGGCCGCGATGGGCTGCGTCTCGGTGACACTAGTGGCCGTTGCAGCCCAGGTCAGTCCACCAAACGCGCAACTTACTGCTACCGGCGATATACCCCAGAATACGTTGACACTGGGACCTGACGTCCTTGATCGCTACACCGGCTACTACAAGCTCGGCGATTCGCCCGCCATCTGCGTAGTTACCCGGTCCGGGACGCGACTCTTCGTGAAGTTGACAGGAGAAGACAATCAGGAAGTATCGGCCACAACACCAACCCACTTTGTCCTGAAACTCAACCCGGCGGCGGCCTCAGCTGATTTCATCACCAGCGGGTCCTCGCCCGCAACCGAAATGCGCACGCACTTCGGCGGAGATCTCACCTGGCAGCGAATGGACGACGCTGCCGGACGTAAGTTTGAGGCCGATTTGGCAACGCGCATCCAGAACAATATTCCGTCCCCCGGCACGGAAGTGGCCCTGCGCGCAGTCCTCGAATGGGAATTGAGCGGCACTCCCGACTACCATACGTTATCGCCGGTGCTCGCTGAATCGGTGCGCGCCCACATCAAAGATGCGCAGAGTTTACGCGCTACCCTGGGGTCAGTGCAGTCCGTTCAGTTTCAGGGCGTTGGCCCAATCGGCTATGACAGTTATCTGGTCAAGTTCGAAAAGGGTGTGCGCGTGTATCGAATCCTGCTCGACTCCAATGGAATCATCGATCGTCTGTCATCGCAGGGGCTTTAGACGGACAACAGGCGGTCGATAGCCATCAAAGGCTCGCCCCGTCGAGGGGGAGGTACTCTGGCCTGCTGTAGAACTGCGTGGAGGTCCGCGACTCGATCGTCGAGAGTGCGTTCGCCTGTGGCCGCATCGCTCCAGAGAAAGCCCGCTGTCATTTTGCGGCGTATTGGAGCCGGGATTTTCCGGGCATATAGAGGCCAGCGCGAGCCTGAGGGAGCAGATGCGAATTCTGGCCGCCGCGGTTATCGCGGCCGCTCTCTCAAGACAGGCCGCGGCACTACGCGCGTTGGAGTCCCAGAGCTGCGCGCTGACGCATCCGAAGATGCAACGAAGCTGGAACGCTACTCCGCCGAGGGCTACCGTCTCGCCGAGCAAGGCGTGCTACGCCTCATTCCGGAGAAGTCCCTGCCGATCCCGCCAGCACACTTCGTGCGCGTGCTGAACGCCCTGACCGAAGGTCTCCCGTTCGAGCGCTGCCAGCCGCCACGCGAGATCACAGACGATGTCATTCGCTCCGCCTTCGAGGCGCTCGCGAGCGGGGCCCAGTCAAAGGGCCCACACGGTGCTGTGTAAACCCTCATCGAACCGTCCGGTATAGGGAACGCTGTCGAGCGTGCGCGAATGACGGCTTGCGTCGAAGCTAACTGTTGATCGGGCGAGCCCCGCGAAGCGGCACGCGTCCGATAGTGAATCGCAGCCGCCGCGTGATCAGCTCGCGAGGCGGCTGTGCTCGATACCCGGCTCAGCAGGTTATTGCTTGTCGTAGACTCCCTTATCCTCGAACTTGGCACCGCTCGCGTCTGTTCCTGTTTCTGTCATGGTGAGCGTTTTCCCGTCTCTCGATACGGTGCGACGACCTGTCTCCACAACCTTGCCTGCCCTCTTGACCCTGAACGCAACTATGTGAGAGTTGATTCGCCTCACAGAGATACTTTCGACAGTCTGGGACCCCGTAGTAATGGGGTAATCCTTACCATCGGGCTTGTAGGTCATCGAGATCGTGTTTTCCGTGCCATCGGCACTCACTGTCTTTGCGGTTAGCGTCGTCGCCCCGTCGGCGGATTCCGAGTAGGTCCGGGTCGCACTCTTCGGAGCCGCACCCGAGAACTTCGACTTCGCGACGTTGAGCTCCCATGTGCCTACAGCGGGATTGACGGATGAACCTGCGGCAATGACGGCGCTGGTCGCTAACAGGCAGGCACCGAGGAACCCATAAAGATTGGTTTTCATGTCGTATCTCCCC
>JASHTK010000119.1 GCA_030040575.1 Gammaproteobacteria bacterium | reverse complement strand
TGTCGCTCTCCTACGCGGTCCTGCGGCGCTTCCACGGCTCCGCGGAGCGCTGCATGGTGAGCACCGAGCGGGTGCGTGCGGAGCTCGCTGCGCGCGGGTTTGCGAACCTCGCGCGCTGGCCGCGGGGCGTTGACACGCAACTCTTTCGGCCACGGGAGAAGCGCTTCCTCGATTTGCCCCGTCCGATTGCGGCCTGCGTGGGACGCATCGCGGTCGAGAAGAACGTCGAGGCGTTCCTGCGCATGCGCTGGTCGGGCTCGAAGCTCGTGATCGGCGACGGCCCCGAGCGGCGCCGCCTGCAGTCGCAGTACCCCGAGGCCTTCTTTGTCGGATTCCGCTTCGGCGAGGACCTCGCGGCGCACATCGCGGCCGCGGATGTGCTCGTCTTCCCCAGCCTCACGGATACCTTCGGACTCGTCAATCTGGAGGCGCTCGCCTGCGGAGTGCCCGTCGCGGCGTTCCCGGTGACCGGGCCCATCGACGTGCTCCGGGATGGCGTGACGGGCGCGCTCGACACCGACCTTGCGAAAGCCGCGGAGCGCGCGCTCCTCCTCGACCCTCACGCCTGCCGCGAGCACGCGCTCCGGTCCGGCTGGGATGGTTGCACCCGCGAGTTCGAGAGCAACCTCGTCGCTTGCGTGCCCGCCGCCGCGCCGCGGTGGCGAGCGGACGCCACGGCGGAGCGCGTGACGGGCTGATCAAGACCCTGCTTCGGATCGGCCGTGCGCCTTCGGGCCGCTACCGGTACCCGAGCGCCTGCGTCGCGAGGCGCGCGCCAGCGACAAGCGATTGCAGCTTCGCCCAGGCGAGCTCGGGATGGATGCGGCCACCGAGACCGCAATCGGTTCCCGCGATTACGTTCTCGCGGCCGACGAGTTTTGCAAAGCGCTGGATGCGCTCGGAGACGAGCAGCGGATGCTCGACCACGTTCGTCGCGTGGCTCACCACGCCCGGAATGAGGATCGCTCCTTCCGGAGGCGAGATACGCTCCCAGACGTGGTACTCGTGCTCGTGCCTGGCGTTTGCCGCCTCGAAGAGGTACGCGCCGGCCTTCACGGCGAGCATCACCTCCACGAGATCGTCGAGGGGGAGGTCGTGGGCGTGAGGCCCATGCCAGCTTCCCCAACAGATGTGGTACCGGATGCACTCCCTCGGGATGCTCTGCAGCGCATGATTCAGGGCCTCGACGCGCCTCAAGCATCGCCTCCGGTACGCGGCGATTCCCATGGGGATGCCGATGCGGTCCCATAGCGCCGCCGTCCACGCATCGTCGATCTGCACGAGGAGGCCCGCCTGCGCGATCGTCTCGTACTCGACCTGCAGCGCATCCGCCAGCGCGTAGAGAAATGCCTCCTCGGAGGGGTAGTACGCATTGAAACGGTAGGGCTCGATGCTGGCCGGCGCCGTGACCGGCAAGAACGCCGCGGTCGCGTGCGTTTCGGCGAGCGCCTGCCTGATGTTGCGAACATCCCGCTCAACCCGCGCCTGTCCGATGTACTCAATCGGCCGCGTGCAGACGGCGCGGTACGGGGCGTTCGAGGGGCTCGCCTGCTCGAATCCGGACGAGTGAAACAGCGTGCCGCGCGCCGCGGCTTCCGCGTAGAAGCCCGGGAATTGCCGGTGATCCTCCCCCTGCATGAGGAGGGACGGCTCGGTGCCGGCCGGCGGCTGCCGCTCGAAGCCCCCGAGGCGATCGTTGAGATAGGCGAGCCAGTGCCCCTTGCTGAGCTCACCATCGCTCACGATGTCGATGCCGATCGCGGCCTGTCGGCGCACGATCGCGGCGACGTGCCGGGTGAGCTCCGACTCGTAATCCGCCGCGCCTGGATCGAGGCCGGGGGGAGCGGGCAGGCTGCCCACGTGAGTCGTGAGAATCCGCTCGTTACTGCGATGCGTAAGTCACCTGAGTCACCTGTGCCGGCAGCAAGGCCGGCGCTGTCTCGGGCGTGGCGCCTGACGCCTGAATTTTCCCGCCGTGCGCGGCCGCAGGGAAGAGCGCGCTGGGATACGTCATCCTCGGAGCCTGTCAGTGCTCGGCGGCGCTCACTCCCAAGGGCGATGCCAACCCAGCCGGCGCAGGGTCGGTGTTGTGGTAGGATGCGCCCCCCGCGCGGCGCGCCCGTAGCTCAGTTGGATAGAGTACCTGGCTACGAACCAGGGGGTCGGGAGTTCGAATCTCTCCGGGCGCGCCAACTATTTGAATTATAATAACTTATTTCTGGACAGAATAGTCTGATATAGTCTGATTGGTCAGACTATATGGAGATGCACATGTCCAGCTGGCAGCTTCAGGACGCCAAGGCGCGTCTGAGCGAAGTGGTCAAGAAAGCCGCCCAAGAGGGCCCGCAGCACATCACATTCCACGGAGAGCCGGCGGCAGTAGTGCTGTCGGAGGCCGAGTACCGGCGCTTGCGCAAGCGCCCGAAGCGCTTTATCGACTTCGTGCAAAGCTCTCCCTTGAAGGGCATCGAGCTCGACGTGACACGGGATCGCAGCCCTGCACGCGAGATCCCCTTGTGAGCTATCTCATCGACACCAACGTCGTTTCCGAACTGACGCGGCCCGAGCCTGCTCCGCTGGTAGTGGCTTGGTTCGAAGAAGTCGCCGACGACGCGCTGCACCTGAGCGTGCTCACTCTCGGTGAGCTGCGGCGCGGGGTCGAGAAGCTGCGGGTGAGCAAGCGCAAGGAAAAATTGCGCTACTGGCTCGAGCACGAATTACCCGGATGGTTCGGGGATCGGTTGCTGCCCGTCGATGCCGCCGTGGCCGATGCGTGGGGGCGTCTGCAGGCCACCGCTGAACGCACCCTCCCGGCAATCGACAGCTTGCTCGCAGCTACCGCCCTTCATCATCATCTGCGACTGGTGACTCGCAATACGGCGGACTTTGAGATCAAGGGTCTGGAAACCGTCAACCCGTGGACCGGTGGCGGCTAGAACAGGTACTGCCTCGTCTTCCGGCGCAGTTGCGAGTACGCGTGGTACGGTGTTCCTGATATAGAGCGAACCTAGCACGTGGACTCCTTGGTATGCCTGCTCCAATGTCGAAGCAAGATGAAGCTAAAGCGGAAAGACAGCTCAAGGTCTTCAAGCTGTTCGCCCAGCTCGCCCAGTTGCCTGTAAAGACCATCAGGCAGGAAGCCCCGGACATTTTCTGTGCGCTCAGAAGCGGCGAGAAAGTGACCTACGAATTGGTCACCCTCGACTCGGAGCAGTCCTCACAGACTTGGGGCGATTTCCACTCGATGCCCGGTGCCTGGAGCCGCGCCTTGAAATCACTCCCGGCAGATCGCCGACGGTTGTACTTTAGAAACTTCAAGCACGCGTCGATTCACGTGCAGTACGGCGTTCGGCCTGACCGGGACGAGCGCGGCGGCCGTATGGCTCAGATCATCGACAAATTGCTTGAGCAGCCGGCGGGATTCGTAGGGTCTCTCCACTTCCTTCGCGGAGGCAGAGTTCTTGTAGGAGGGCATAGGCTGATCTAGGCTCTACTGATACCAAGGATAGAGGAAATGTTCCCGTCGGCGAAAGCTGGAGCCCATCCCTCGGTTACACCTTAACGCTTGACGTTAATAACGCATAGATTTACTAGCTTCAGGTGATCCCTACCTTCATGAACTAAGGATACCCCGGCGGTGCTCGCCGGGCAGTTCGTGAAGGGCTTGGACGGCCAGATCCAGCAACGGGCTCGTGAAAAACTGAAATACCTGGATAGCGCAGCGGAGCTGCGCGATCTAATGATTCCGCCCTCGAACCAGCTTGAGGCTCTCAAGGGTGATCGCGAAGGGCAATACGGCATTCGGATCAACAAGCAATGGCGGGTTTGCTTCAAGTGGAAGGACGGCGACGCGTTCGAAGCGGAGATCGTGGACTACCACTGAAGGCAGCTCACGGAGAGTGGTGATTATGGCAACGAAAAAGCTGCGCCCTGTGCACCCAGGTGATGTCTTGCTGCATGGCTTCATGCAACCGCTAAGACTCAGCTCGTACAAACTTGCGAAGGAGCTCGGCGTCACGGCGCCGACGGTCAACGAGATTGTGCGGCGTCGGCGCGCCGTGACTGCGGAGATGGCACTACGTTTCTCCCGCTACTTCGGGACGACCGCGCAGCTGTGGCAGAACTTGCAGGCACAGTATGATCTGGAAATTGCGAGTCGGAGGATTGGGAGGAAAGTGGCTCGGGCCATTCATCCGCTGCCGCGACCCGATTTGTCCGACTCGCCTGCGTCATCCTAGAGGTCGCGAGCGCTGCTTCCGGCCATGAGCGGTCCTCCCGCCGCGCCGCGCGGTCTGCTCGTTACCGGACGTTGGCGGGGCTCGCAGCCAGCCCGAGCGC
>JASHTK010000118.1 GCA_030040575.1 Gammaproteobacteria bacterium | reverse complement strand
GACGCCGATCGCGCTGCCGGGCCGCGAATCACTTCTCGCGGCCGTGCGGCCCGAGGTGACGGGCGCCCTGTACTTCGTCGCGACCGGGGACGGCACCGGCTCGCACCACTTCTCCTCCACGCTCGAGGATCACGACGTCGCCGTGAAGCGCTACCTCGCGCGGCTGCGCGCGCAGGGCCTGCTGCCCGCTCGCTCCGATCGCGCGGGCGCAGCGAGCGGGAGCGGGCCGTGAGCCTCGGCCGGTTCCTCACGCTCGAGGGCATCGAGGGGGCAGGCAAGTCCACGGTCGCTCGGTTTGCGCACGAGTGGCTGAGCGCCCGCGGCGTGCGCGCCGTGCTCACGCGCGAGCCGGGCGGAACGCCTCTCGCCGAGCGGGTCCGCGAGATCGTGCTGCAGCCGGGCTCCGAGCCCGTGCCCTCGGAGGCGGAGCTGCTCCTGATGTTCGCCGCGCGCGCCATTCACCTCGCGAGCCTCATTCGCCCGGCGCTCGCGCGCGGGGAGTGGGTCATCTGCGACCGCTTCACGGACGCGACGCGCGCCTATCAGGGCGCGGGACGTGGCGTTGCCGAAGACCTGATCGAGCGCCTGGCGGCCGTCGTGCACGGCGATCTGTGGCCGGACCGGACCGTGCTGCTCGACCTGCCGGTGCGCGAAGGACTCGCGCGTGCGCGGGGCCGGGGCGCCGCGGCCGACCGCTTCGAGCAGGAGCGCGAGCCGTTCTTCGAGCGGGTCCGTGAGGGGTACTTGGCGCTCGCCGCGCAGGAGCCGTCACGCATCTGGCGGATCGATGCCAGCCAGCCGCTCGAGGCCGTCGAGCGCGAGGTGGCCGAGATCCTCGCGGCGATGCTGTGAGCGATCCTCTCGCGGGCGCATCCTGGCTCGAGGAGGCGACGGGTCCGCTCGCCGCCGCCCACGCGGCCGGCCGCACACCGCACGCCGTGCTGATCCAGGCCGCTCCCGGCATCGGCGGCGAGCGGCTCGCCACCTGGACGGCGCAGCTCGTGCTCTGTACGGCACGGCGGCCCGGCCCGCTTGCCGCGGGACTCACGCGCGCAGAGCGCGCGGCGGGACGGCCCTGTGGGGAATGCGTGAGCTGCCGCCGCGTCGCCGAGGGCCGGCATCCCGATGTCGCCTCGGTGCGGCCGATCGAGGACTCCCAGCAGATCCGCATCGAGCAGATTCGCGAGCTCTGCGCGGATCTCGCCCTGACGAGTCACGAGGGCGGATTCAAGGTGGCCGTCATCGATCCGGCCGACACGCTCAACCGCTTTGCCGCCAACGCGCTGCTCAAGACGCTCGAGGAGCCCCCGCCGCGCACCCTGATCGTGCTCTTGGCGGCACAGCCCTCGCGCCTGCCGGCAACGCTCATCAGCCGCTGCCAGCGGGTGCGGGTGCGGCCGCCGACGCGCGCCGAGAGCCTCGGCTGGCTCGAGCGCGCGCGGGGCGTCGGGGAGTGGGCCGCCGTGCTCGAGGTGATCGGCGAGGCGCCCATGGCGGCCGCGGGCCTCGATCCGGCCGCCGTCGGCGCGCTGCGCGCCGAGACCTCCCGCACGCTCGATGCGATCCGCTCCGGAGCGGCCGATCCGGTCGCGACGGCCGAGCGCTGGAGCCGCTCCGAGCTGCCCTTGCGGCTCACGTGCCTTGAGAACTGGCTCACGGATTGTATCCGCCGGGGCCTCGCGCCGAGCGCGCGGCCGGCAGAACTGCGCGCCACGACTCACCCGCCGCGCGCGGATTCGGTCATGAATACCCGCGCTTTGTTTCACCTGCTCGATGGGGTGCGGGGACTCAAGGCGGCGCTCGCGGCGCCGATAAATCGTTCGCTCGCGCTCGAGAGCCTGCTACGATCGCTGCGAGAGTGAGGGCCGCGGACACCCGGCGCGCGCAACAACGAGGCACCCACAACACATGACCGCACGGGCCGGAGCCAACAAGCCGGGGCTGCTCACGCTCACCATCAAGGACAAGAGCGCGCTGTACCTCGCGTACATGCCGTTCGTGCGCAACGGCGGCCTGTTCATTCCGACCAACAGCAACTACCGGCTCGGCGACGAGGTGTTCATGCTGCTCAACCTCATGGGCGAGGATGAGAAGCTGCCGGTCGCCGGCCGGGTGATCTGGGTCACCCCGAAGGGCGCGCAGGGCAAGCGCACCGCGGGCATCGGGGTGCAGTTCAGCGAGCAGGACCGCGGCCAGACCCAGAAAAGGATCGAGAACTACTTGGCCGGAGCGCTCTCCGGCGACAAGCCGACGCACACGATGTAGGGTACTCGTGCGCCGGGCGGGCTGCCTCGGCGCGGAGGCTCCGGTTTGAGCGCGCCCTTATCGGTGCTCGAATTCCTGCTCCCCTGGGACTTCTCCCCGACCGCGCTCGTCACGCTCGGGGCGGTCGCGACGGTGTTTGCCGTCGGCCTGCGCCGGGCGCCGCAGCCGCTCCCCGTCGGCCGGCGCATCGCCTTCTACGCCGGCCTCGCGCTCATCTACTGCGCGCTGCAGACCAAGTGGGACTTCTACGCGGGGCACATGTTCTTCGTGCATCGCCTGCAGCACTTCATCCTGCACGATGTCGGTCCGTTCCTGCTCGCCCTCTCCGCACCGGCCGGCGTGCTCGCCTGCGGAGTGCCGGCCGCCGTGCGCGCGAGGCTGCGCCGGGTGCGGCCGCTGCTGCGCGTGCCGGCCCGGATCCTGCTCGATCCGTGGACGGCGACCGCGCTTTTCATCGCGAGCCTGTGCATCTGGGTGTGGCCGCACGTGCACTTCTACGCGATGTTGAGCAACTGGCTCTACACGACGATGAACTGGAGCGTCGTGCTCGGGGATCTGCCGTTTTGGTGGCTGATCCTCGATCCGCGGCCGCCGCCCGAGTCCCGGGTGGGGCAGGGCATCAGGATCTTGATGCTGGTCGTCGTGATGGTGCCGATGATCCTGGTCGGGGCGATCATCGGGCTGTCGCGCCACGATCTGTACCCGGTGTACGAGATCTGCGGCCGATTCATGCCGGTCGATCCGGTCACCGACCAGCAGTTCGGCGGCCTCATCATCTGGATTCCGGGGAGCCTGCTCACCGTCGT
>JASHTK010000117.1 GCA_030040575.1 Gammaproteobacteria bacterium | reverse complement strand
CCGTGGCAGGCGCGCCCGCGTCCGCCGCTGCGGCGCCGTCGCCCTTCGAGCTCAGCGGCGAGTACAACCCGTGCAACAACTTCTACGACTACGTGAACGCGACGTGGACGGCCGCCCATCCGATCCCCTCCGACCACTCGAGCTGGGACGCCTTCGAGGAGTTGCAGGAGAAGAGTCTCGCGGACCAGCGCGCGATCGTCGAGGCTGCGGCGCAGAGCGCGGATCACGCCCCGGCGGGCTCCATCGAGCAGAAGCTCGGCTGGCTCTACGCCTCCGGCATGGACACGGCGGCCATCGACAAGGCTGGCTTTGACCCGATCAGGGACCCGCTCGATGCGATCGCCAAGCTCGGGCGCGCCGA
Organism: Gammaproteobacteria bacterium; assembly: GCA_030040575.1. Lineage (GTDB taxonomy): Bacteria > Pseudomonadota > Gammaproteobacteria > Steroidobacterales > Steroidobacteraceae > JASHUC01. Next base: position 11,134 of record JASHTK010000117.1, on the reverse strand, counting down.
CATCGCGGACTTCATCGGCCGGCGATTCAACGCGGGCGACTCGTACCTGTTCGTGTTCGCCTCGGGCGCGGATTTCCGCGACGCCCGGTTGCAGATCGGCTTCGTCGACCAAGCCGGCCTCGGACTGCCGACGCGGGACTACTACTTCGCGCCCCAGTACGCCGCTCTGCGCAAGGCGTACACGGCGTACATCGTCAAGTCGCTCGAGCTCACCGGCGTCGCGCCGTCCGATGCGGCGACGCAGGCGGGCCAGGTCCTCGCGCTCGAGACCGTGCTCGCGCGGGGCTCGCTCTCACCGACCGAGCTGCGCAACCTCGATAACGAGTACCACTTCGTCACCGTCGCGCAGGCCGACCGGGTGAGCCCGCACTTCCGCTGGGAGCGATTCTTCGCCGCCCAGGGCGTGAGCGTCGGCAAGGGATTCTCGCTCGATCAGCCGAAGTTCATCGCGACGCTCGATCGGCAGCTCGCGCGCGCGCCGCTCGCCGAGTGGCGCGCGTACCTGCGCTTTCACACCATCGACGCCGCCGCGCCTTACTTGAGCCAGGGGTTCGAGGACAACTGGTTCGACTTCTACCGCAGGACGCTCCGCGGCCAGCCCGAGCAGCAGCCGCGCTGGCACCGGGTGCTCGGCGCGGTGAACGACTCGATGGGCATGGCGCTCGGCCAGCTGTACGTCGCGAAGTACTTTCCTCCGGCCGCCAAGGCGCGCGCCGAGGCGCTCGTCGCGAACATCCACGAGGCGCTCGAGCGGCGCATCGAGCGCGTCCCGTGGATGAGCGAGGCGACCAAGGCGAAAGCGCTCGAGAAGCTCAAGCGGTTCCTGCCGAAGATCGGCTACCCCGACCCGGATGAGTGGCGCGACTGGACGGGACTGACGCTCGCTCCCACCGGCTACTTTGCGAATGTTGAAGCCGCGGCGAAGTTCAATTACCACTACGACATCGGCAAGATCGGCAAGCAGACCGACCGGCGCGAGTGGTCGATGACGCCCCAGACGGTCAACGCCTATTACGATCCGCAGACCAACACCATCAACTTTCCCGCCGCGATCCTGCAGCCGCCGTTTTTCTTCGCGAACGGAGACGATGCGCTCAACTACGGGGGCATCGGCGCCGTGATGGGCCACGAGTCGAGCCACGGATTCGACGACCAGGGCAGCCAGTTCGACGGCGACGGCAACCGGCGTGACTGGTGGACCAAGCAGGACAAGGCGAAATTCGACGCGCGCACCAAGATGCTGGTGCGGCAGTTTGACGCGTACGCGCCGATCGACGGCAAGCCGCAGCTGCACGTCAACGGCGCGCTCACGCTCGGTGAGAACATCGCCGACCTCGGCGGAATCAACATCGCCTACGATGCGCTGCAGAGCGTGCTCGCGAGCCACCCCGAGATCGCCGCGGAGAAGATCCAGGGCCTCACCGAGGACCAGCGGTTCTTCTTGAATTGGGCACGGGTGTGGCGCGGCAGCGATCGCGAGAAGCTCGCCGAGCTGATGCTCAACGTCGATCCGCACGCGCCCGACCGGATCCGCGCCATCGCGGCGCCGTCGAACATGCCGCAGTTCGCGCAGGCGTTCGACTGCAAGCCGGGGGACAGGATGGTCCGCGCGGGCGCGGAGCAGGTGAGAATCTGGTAGCGAGCGGCTGCGCTTACTTGCGCTCCGCTGCGCGCAGGCGCGCCTGCTCCTCCATGTCGCGCACCAGGCTCAAGGGGCGCATGTCGGTCCAGTTCTGATCGATCCAATCCAGGCAGAGCTTGCGATTTCCGCTCGGACCGGTCACCGTCCACCCCGCGGGGACGTCGAGATGGCGAGGCCACAGGGAGTACTGGCCTTCGTGATTGACCAGCACGAGAAACTCGCCGTCCTCGTCATCGAAAGGGTTGGTCATCGCCGCTCCTCGATCTCCCCGATGGCCCGATGGCGCGCCGGATCGTCGTGTATCGTGCACCGCCTCGCGTCGCCGGGGCGAGTATAGCGCCCGAGCTGCGGAGAATTAAGTCGGGGCGCCAAGCGCTTCGGCGACGGCGCGGTGGAACGCCTGAATCGCCGGCTCGTTGCGGCCGAACACGAGCCGCGAGCCCGCGGGGGCGACGGCCAGGTTCGCGAACGCCTCGACGGCGATGCGGTAATCCTCCTCCGTGACCTCGCTGCGGCTGTCGTCCACGCCAAAGCGGGCGCGGTACGCCTCCGGGGTGATGCCGCGAGCGTAAACGGCGAACTGGCACGACATCTCCCCCGGCGTCGCTCCCGGAAAAATCCGGAACGCTCGCACGAAGGCTTCCTCCCCCTCGAGCCCACCGACGACGAGCACGGTGTTGGGAAAGAGGAAGTGGATGCCGCCGTACTCTGCGAGCGGCCAAGCGCTCTCGGGACGTCCCACGAGGCCGGCCAGCGCTCTCGCCGCGAAATTCAATCGCCAGTGCGGGCCGAAGGCATCGAACACCGCGACGTTCGGAAAGTGCGTCACGCCGATGGTCGAGGCATGCAAGGTCCCGAAGTGGTAGCCCTCGCCGTAGGTGTCGAGCGCATACTTCCAGTTGGTCCGCGCTTGCAGCGCGCTCGACTGCACCGGCTTGAATTGCCCGAGCTCGAGCTGCTCGATCACCGGCGCGAACTCGCCGAGAAACCGGGCGCACTCGAGCGGGCCGTGTCCCTCCAGGCACACGAAGATCGCCCCGTTCCACTCGGCGACCGGCACCGGGATCAGGCGCCGGGTGCGCCGCTCGAGGCCTTCGAAAGCGGGCGCGCCGGGCACGCTGCGCAAGGTCCCCTGAAGATCGTAACTCCAGGCATGGAACGGACAGGTGATCCGCGAGCTCGACTCCCGACCGCGGCCCTCGGCGGCGGGGCGCACCAGCTTCGCCCCGCGATGCGCGCACATGTTTCTGAAGGCGCGGAGCACCCCCGATTCATCGCGCACCACCACGACCGACCGGCCGACCGCCTCGAAGACCAGCCGGTCGCCGGCGCCGGGAAGCTCTTGCGACAGCCCGACCATCAGCGGCCGCTCGAGAAAGAGCTCGCGGACTTCCCGCGCGGCCCACGCCGGGTCGGTGTACCACTCGACACTGTGCTCCATGGGCGCCGCCGCGAAGTCCGTCGTGCCGCCGGCGGCAAGGTGCGCGACCAGGCGGCGGCGGATCGCGAGGGCCTCGCGCCCGCGGCGCGCGGCGAGCTCCTCACGGCTGCGGTCTGTCATCCACGCTCTCCCACGGGCCGCTTTGACTCGGCGTCAGCGCTTGAGCGATTCTATCCGCATCCCGGGGAGCGGCGCCGGCGATGTCATGAACGAACCGATGTGGGCCCTCGAGGCGCGCAGCGTGGAACCCCCTCCACACGTGCCGCCCGACTGCGTGTTTGATGTCGATCTGTACCGCATGCCGGGCTCGGAGCGCGATTTTCTCGCGCCCTGGAAGGCGCTACAGCAGGCGGCGCGACGGCCGCTCGTCTGGACACCGAGGAACGGCGGCCACTGGATTGCCCTGAGGCCGTCGGACGTCGCGCGCATTTACGCCGACCACGTCAATTTCTCCTCGCGCCTGACGATTGTACCACGCGAGTGGGGCGAGAGATTTCCCTTGCGCCCGACGACGCTCGACCCTCCGGCCCATCTCCTCTATCGCCGCGTGCTGACCGCCGTCCTCACGCGCACGACGACCGAGCGGGCCGAGCCGCACATCCGAATGCTGGCCGCTCGAGCCGCCGAGCGGCTGCGCCTGCGCGGCGAGTGCGAGCTGATGGCCGATTTTGCGGCAGGCATTCCGCTCGCCCTGTTCGCGCACCTCGCGAACATTCCCCGCTCGCTCACCGAGTCGTTGCCGGCGTACGCCGACGACCCGCGCGCGGACGATCCCTCCGCCGCCCCGCCGATGATGGAGCGCTTCGCGCGATTCCTGCGCGGGATCATCGCCGAGCGGCGCGCGCACCCGGGCGAGGATCTCCTCAGCCGCATTGCGACCAGCACCGTCGAGGATCGCCCGATCGACGAGGACGAGGCGGTCGAGCTCGCGACCGCCGTGCTCACCGGCAGCCTCGATACCGTCGTCTCCACGTGGGGCCTGATGATCCTGCATCTCGCGCGGACCGAGGCGCTGCGCCGGCGGCTCGCGGCCGACCCGAGCGCGATTCCCGGCGCGATCGCCGCGATGCTGCGTCGGTTCCCCATCATGACCAAGGCACGGGTGGTCCGGCACGATCAGGACCTCGAGGGAGTGCGGATGCGTGCCGGCGACATGGTGGTGCTGCCTCCGCTTTCCGACGCGGACGACGCGCACGGGGATGAGGCCGGTTGCCCCGTGGCGCGCAGAGCGCCTCACAGCACGTTCGGCAACGGCGTGCACCGCTGTCCGGGCGCCTCCTTGGCGCAGCGGGAGCTCGAGATCATGCTCGAGGAGTGGCTCGCCCGCGTTCCGGAGTTCGCGGTCGATCCGCGCCAGGCGCCGCGCATGCGAGGCGGCGTGCTCGGCACCGTGCTCGCGCTGCACCTGAGGTGGGATCCGTCAAGCACGCGGTCGGTCACCCCCGCATGACGGGGAAGCGGAGCGCCGCCCGGCCCGAGCCCGACACGCGATCGGCCGGCCTCCTCGATCTCGACGTGAGTCGAGCGGATCGCTTTCAGAGCGAGACCCATTGGCCGCTCTTCGCGCGCCTGCGCCGCGAGGATCCGGTCCATTACTGCGCTCGCGGCGCGCACGCGCCGTACTGGTCCCTCACCCGGCACGCGGACATCCACGAGGCGGAGCTCGACTTCCGCCGCTTCTCCTCGGCCGGCAACGTGATCATCGACGATGTGCCGCCGCAGTTCGACGCGCCCGCATTCGCGACGGCCGATCCCCCCGTCCACACGGTCGAGCGGGCGGCGGTCGCGCCCTCGCTCGCACCCCGCCGGCTGATGCACCTCGCGAGCGAGATCCGGCGCGAGATCCGGGACGTTCTCGATCGACTGCCGCTCGGGGAGAGCTTCGACTGGGTGCAACGCGTGTCGGTCGAGATCACGACGCGAATGGTGGCGGTGCTGTTCGACTTCCCCCGCGAGGAGCGGGGGCTGCTGCCGCACTGGGCCGAGGTGCTCGTCTCGACGCCCGGTCCCGGCGCCATCGCGAGTACCTGGGAGGAGCGGGAGGCCCTGATCGGCGAGTACCTCGAGCGCGTCCTTGCGATGTGGCGCGACCGCGCGGGGGAGCCGTCGAGGGACGATGTGATCGCCGTGCTCGCGAGGCACCCCGGCACCGCCTCCCTCATCGAGGACCCGAAGCACTTGATCGGCACCGTGACCTTGATCGCCGGGGCCAACGAGGCGGCCCGCGGCGCGCTCTCGGGCGGCGTCGTGGCGTTCGATCGCTTCCCCGAGGAGTGGCGCAAGCTGCGCGCGGATCCCGCGCTGCTCGCGAACGCCGTCGCGGAGATCGTGCGCTGGCAGACCCCGATCACGCACATGAGGCGCACGATGACGCAGGACCTCGAGTTCCGCGGCAAGCGCCTGCGCGAGGGGGAGCGCGTCGTGCTGTGGTATTGCTCGGCGAATCGCGATGAGGCCGTCTTTGACGACGCTGACGCCTTTCGCATCGATCGGCCGAACGCCCGCCGCCACGCCTCGTTCGGCTTCGGCATCCATCACTGCCTCGGCCGGCATGTCGCGGCGCTCGAGCTCAAAATCCTCTGGGAGGAGATCCTCGCGCGCTACGCGCGCATCGAGGTCACCGCGCCCCCGCAGCGCCTCGCCTCGAATTTCTCGGCCAACTACAGCCGCCTCCTCGTTCGCCTGCGTGCTTGAGCCCGGTGAGGCCCGCGCGCCCGACGCGCCCGGGGCGCGCCCCGCGGGCCAAGTCCCTTGAACGGCCGCGGCGCCGCCTCTAATATCCTCGGCGGCAGCTGCTCGCACCGCCGCGGCGCCGCCCCGATCGATGCGGTGGCGATCCATCATGACCGCGTTCTCCAGGCGTTCCGTCCTTCTGCTGCTCGGGTCCGCGCCGGCCGCGGGCCGGTGCGCGCTCGCGGCGCCGCCGACGCGACGGGTTGCCGTGCTCGACTGGGCCATCGCCGAAACGATGATCGCGCTCGGGCACGACCCGATCGCGGTCGTGGCGGCGATGGACTGGAGCCGATTCGTCATCGAGCCTGCGCTGCCGCCGGGCGTCGCCGACATCGGGCTCGAGCAACAGATCAACTATGAGCTGCTCGCGGAGCTGCGGCCCGAGCTGATCCTCACCTCCCCGTTCTCGCAGGAGCTCGAGCCCGTCCTGCGACGCATCGCCCCGACCGAGCGGTTCTCCGTCTTCGAGCCCACCCGGGTTCCGCTCGAGTGCCCGCGCGCGCTCATGCGCACGCTCGCCGCGCGCCTCGGCTGCGCTCCGCAGGCCGACGAGTTTCTGCGCCGCGCGGATGCGCTGCTCGAGAGCTATCGCGGGCGCATCGCGAGTCTGCGTCCTCGGCCGGTGCTCGTCATCAGCTTCCTCGACGCCCGGCACGCGCGCGTCTACGGCGGCAACGGCCTGTTCCAGAACGTCCTCGACCGGATCGGCGTCGTCAACGCGTGGACCGGCGCGACCAACTACTGGGGCTTCGCGACCGTCGGGATCGAGAGCCTCGCAACGGCCGCCGACGTGCGGCTCGTCGTGATCGATCCGGTTCCGGTCGACGCGCGCCCGACGCTCGCGCAAAGTCCGCTCTGGCTCTCCCTGCCGTTCGTGCGCGCGGGACAGGTCTCCGTGCTGCCGCCGGTGCTCATGTTCGGCGCGATGCCCGCGGCCCTGCGTTTCGCTCGCGTGCTGCTCGCCGCGCTGGAGCAAGGCTCGGCGTGAGACTCGCGGTCAGAGCGTCCTTTCCGCTGCAGCTCACCTTGGGACTTCTGATCCTGTCCGTCGGGGCGGCCGCCGCGCTGCTGCACGCGCCCCTCGCGCACGTGCTCGGCCACCGTGCGGCGCCTGGCGCGTACGACCTCACCCGCATGGTGCTGCTCTATGCGACGCTGCCGCGCCTTGCCGTGGCGGTGCTCTGCGGCGCGGCCCTCGGCGCCTCCGGGACGATCCTCCAGCAGGTGCTCAACAATCCGCTCGCCTCCCCGACGACCGTGGGCGTCGATGCCGGCGCCCGCCTCGCGCTCGCGCTCGCAACGGTGTGGGCACCCGATCTGCTGCAGTGGGGACGCGATCTGATCGCGCTCTGCGGGAGCGCCGCCTCGACGGCGCTCGTCTTTTTGCTGGTCCGCCGCCGCGGCTTCGCGCCGCTCTCGATAGTGCTCGCGGGGCTCGTCGTGAGCCTGTTCTGCGGCGCCCTCTCCGCCTTGCTCGCGCTCACCGAGGCGCGGCAGCTCACGAGCCTGTTCATCTGGGGCAGCGGGTCGCTCAGCCAGCAGAGCTGGTCGCCCTTCCTGTCGCTCGCGGCCCGACTGCTCCTCCTCGCCGTGCCGCTCCTGCTGCTGCGGCGGCCCCTCGCGCTGCTCGATGCGGGGGAGGACAGCGCGCGATCGCTCGGGCTGCCCGCCGCCCGCGTGCGGCTCGCGGCGATCGCGATCGCCGTCGCCATCTCCGCGCTCGTCGTGAGCACCGTCGGGGTGATCGGCTTTCTCGGACTCGTCGCCCCGAGCCTCGCGCGCCTCGCCGGCGCGCGGCGCTTCGGCGCGCAGCTTGCCTGGTCCACGATCATCGGCTCCGGGGTGCTGCTGCTCACCGACCTTGCGGTGCAGCTGCTCGCGGGCGCCTCGGCACAGTTCCTCCCGACCGGTGCCGTGACCGCCGTCATCGGCTCGCCGCTGCTCCTCATCCTGCTGCCGCGCCTGCAGTCGGCGACGCGCCCACCGATCAGCTCCACCGGCGCGACGGTCCCCGTGCTGCGTCGTGGCTGGGTCGCCGCCGTCACCGCGGCGCTGCTCCTCCTCGTCGCGCTCTCGGTGTTCGCCGGCCGCGGCGCCATGGGCCATTGGACGCTGCTCACGGAGTCGTGGAGCACGATCGTCACGTGGCGCCTGCCGCGCGTGCTCGCGACCGCCGCCTCGGGCGCCCTGCTCGCGACCGCCGGGGTGGTTCTGCAGCGCCTCACCCACAACGAGCTCGCGAGCCCCGAGGTGCTCGGCGTGAGCGCGGGCAGCATCCTCGCGGTCGCGCTCGCCCTGTTCGCATTCGGCGCGCTCGGCGCCGTGCCCGAGGCGCTCGTTGCGACGCTCGGCAGCCTCGTGGTGCTGCTCATCATTCTCGCCCTCGGCGTCCGTGCGAGCTTCGCGCCCGAGCGGCTGCTGCTCGCCGGCATCGCGCTCAGCGCGCTCGCCGACGCCATCGTCGGGGTCGTCTCGGCGAGCGGCGATCCGCGCGCGTTTCAGTTGCTCGCATGGATGGCCGGCTCGGCCGCGGGCGCGACGTACGGCGATGCGCTGCTCGCGGCGGCCGCGGCGGTCGTCGTGCTCGGGGCGGCACTGCTTGCCGTGCGCTGGCTGCGCATCCTCCCGCTCGGCGCGCCGGTGTCCACCGCGCTTGGCGTCCGGCTCGCGCGCGCGCGGCTCGCGCTGCTGCTCATCGCCGCCGTGGGGAGCGCCGCGGCGACCCCGATGCTCGGACCACTCACGATCATCGGCCTCGTCGCACCGCACTTCGTCACGGCGCTCGGCGTGCGGCAGCCTGCCGCGCTCCTGCTCGGCGCCGCCGGCGCCGGCGCCGGCATCATGGCGGGAGCGGACTGGCTCGCGCGCACGCTCGTCTTCCCGATGCAGCTGCCGACGGGATTGCTCGCGGCCATGGTGGGCGCGCCGTTCCTGATGGTGCTGCTCAACCGCCGGGATGAGCGATCATGAGCGCTGCCGCCGCGGGCATCCGCCTGGTCGAGGTCCGCTTCGACGTCCCCGGGGCGACGCTGCTGCATCCGCTGACACTCGAGCTCGACTCGATCGGGGTCACCGGGATCATCGGGCAGAACGGCTCGGGCAAGTCCACGCTCCTCAAGATCCTCGCGCGCCACCAGGCGGCGACGGGCGGAGAGGTGAGCTACGCAGGCCGGGCGCTCAAGGACTGGAGCGCCCGCGAGTTTGCGCGGGCCGTCGGGTACTTGCCCCAGCGCACGCCGCCCGCGGCGCAGCTGAAGGTGCGCGAGCTCGCCGCGCTCGGCCGCTATCCCTGGCACGGAGCGCTCGGGCGCTTCCGGCCCTCCGACCACGACAAGGTCGCCGCCGCGCTCGCATTGACCGGCACCGCCGCGCAGGCGGATCGCTTCGTCGACACCTTGTCCGACGGCGAGCGCCAGCGCGCCTGGCTCGCGATGCTCGTCGCGCAGGAGGCCCGCCTGCTGCTGCTCGATGAGCCGATCGCCGCGCTCGACATCGCCCATCAAGTCGAGGTGCTGCGCCTGCTGCGCCAGCTGAACGAGCGGCACGGCATCGCGAGCATCGTCGTGATTCACGAGATCAATCTCGCGGCCCGCTTCTGCGACCGCATCATCGCCCTCAAGGAGGGCCGCATGATCGCGCACGCGGCGCCGAGCGAGATCATGGCGCCGGAGCGACTCTTGCAAATTTATGACATTCCGATGGCGGTGGTCTCGGAGCCGGGCTCCGACGGCCCGCTTGCCTACGTCTGCAACCTCTCGTCCTGAAGCGCGCGTCCGCCTCAAGCGCGCGCCGTGGCGCGCGCGGAACCCCGTGATATCATCGAGCGCGCGAGAATAAGAACCGACGGGGACGATCTCGATGATCGACGCGCCGAGACCGGCGGCCGAGACGTTGCGCGGAGCCACTCGGACGCCCGTGCAAGCCTCGGTGGCGGCGGTCGCCCCGGCCGAGTCCCCTCACCGAGCGGCTGCGCCGCTCGGCACATCGCCCGAGGAGCGCTCGACTCAGCGCTCACCCGCCCACCTCGTCGAGTGGTTCGAGACACAGGCGGCCCGCACGCCCGATGCCATCGCGCTCGCGTGCGAGGACGAGACAGTGTGCTTTGCGGCGCTCAATGCGCGCGCCAACCGGCTCGCGTGGGCGCTGATCGCGCAGGGGGTCGCTCCCGAGGAGCGCGTCGCGATCGTCCATCCGCCCGGCATCGAGATGATCGTTGCGATGCTCGCGGCGCTCAAAGCAGGCGCGGCTTACGTGCCGCTCGATCCGGCGGCGCCGCGGGCGCGGCTCGGGCAGCTGCTCGAGGATGCGGCACCGAAGCGAGTGCTCGCGGCCGAGGCGTACCGCGATCGACTGCCGCAGGCCGCGCGCCGCCTGTGCCTCGCCGAGTCGGACGTCGAGCCGCACTCGACCTTGCCGGACTTCAATCCCTCGCCCCCTCTCGCGCCTCATCACCCGGCGTACCTGATCTACACCTCGGGCAGCACGGGCGCGCCGAAGGCCGTCGTGGCCTCGCACGAGGGCGTGTGCCACGCGCTGCGGGCCCGAAGCCTGCTCTATCCCGAGGCCTTCGAGGCTTTCTGCCTCACGGCGCCGATCACGTTCGACATCTCGGTCGCGCAGATCTTCGGCACGCTCGTGCGCGGGGCGACCCTGGTGATCGTCCGCAGCCTCGAGGACCTGCAGAGCCTGCCCGGGCACTGGCGCGAGCGCATCACGCAGCTGATGCTGCCCGCCTCCACGTACGCGAACCTTCTCGGCGCCGAGCCGCCGTCCCTCACCGGCCTCGCGCTCCGCCGCGTCATCGTCGGCGGCGACGCCTTGAGCTCCGCGCTCGTCCGCTTGCACCGGAAGGCGCTGCCGGGAGTCGAGCTCGTGAACGAGTACGGGCCGACGGAGGCGACGATATTCAGCACCGCGGCACGCATCGTCGGCGACGAGGCGATGCCCGACGTGGCGACATCCGAGGAGGCGACACCGGGCGAGGTGCCTGACGAGCAGACCCCTCCGATCGGCACGCCGATCGCCGGTGCGCGCGCGTGGGTCCTCGACGACAAGCTGCAGCCCTGCGCCGCCGGCATCGTCGGCGAGCTCTATCTCGCCGGCCGCAGCATCGCGCGCGGCTACTGGCGGCGGCCGGGCTTGACCGCCTCGCGATTCATCGCGAGTCCGTTCGAGCCGGGCGAGCGTCTCTACCGCACTGGCGACCGTGCGGCCTGGCGCGACGGGCAGTTGAGCTTTCACGGGCGCGTCGATGACCAGCTGAAGATTCGAGGCGTTCGCGTGGAGCCCGGTGAGGTCGAGGCGGCGCTCGCCTCGCT